>NZ_JBEORY010000007.1:0-217408 GCF_040302665.1 Kitasatospora sp. NPDC097691
CAGCTGCGCGGTCATCGCCGGGTCGAGGATCCGCCGGCCGTCCGCACCGCCCTGCGGGAGCAGGGCCACCAGCAGCTTCGCCAGGTCGGCGGCGGTGGTGACGGCGGCGGCGCCGGTGGGCGTCCAGGGGCCGTAGAGGCCCTTGGTCTCGGTCTGGCCGTCACCCTCGGGCCGGTAGCCGTGGGCGAGTTCGGCGTCGACGGCGGCCGGGTGGGGCTGGGTGAAGGTGGTCCGGTCCATGCCGAGGGGCTGCAGGACGTGCCGGGCGACGTACTCGTCGAAGGGCTGTCCGGCGACCACCTCGACCAGGTAGCCGGCGAGCGCCACGCCGTAGTTGTCGTACGCCGCGGCGGTGCCGGGGGCACGAACCCGGTCGGGCTGGTGGGCGGCGAGCGAGGCGCCGAGGCCGGCGGTGTGCTCGGGTCCGGCCTCGGCGAGGCCCATGAAGGTGTCGTCGAATCCGCCGGTGTGGGTGAGCAGGTTCTCGACGGTGACCGGCCGGCCGGGGTAGCTGTCCCTGATCCTGAAGGCGGTCAGGTAGCGGTTGACGTCGGCGTGCAGGTCCAACCTCCCTGCCCCGACCTGCTGGAGGACGGCGATCGCGGTGAAGACCTTGGCGTCGGAGCCCATGAAGAAGGCGGTCCGGCTCGGGTCGACCGGCTTGCCGGTCGGCACCTCCGCCACCCCGTAGCCGCCGGAGAAGACCTCGTGCCCGCCGGCCACCACGGTCACGGCGGCGCCCGGGATCCGGTGGTCGGCGAGCAACTGCGGGAGGAGCCGGTCGAACAGGGTTCTGACGCCGGCGGTGTCCGGCGGTGCCACCGCACCCCCCGTCGACCCGGTGGCGCTCCCCGCCGTCGACCCGGTGGCGGCCCCGCTCGCCGCGTGGGCCGGAGTCAGGCCGTAGAGGAAGAGACCGAGCGCGGCCAGGACCAGGATCAGGCGGATCAGCGGACGGCGGGCGGCGGGGCGCTTGGGCATGGCGAACTCCCTTGTCTGAAGGCGTGGTTGCGGAAGCTCGGAGATCCCCGTGGCGGGCCGCTTCCCGATACCGGGGACACTAGGCCGGGGGCCGGGTGCCGGGGCATGGCCCCTGGGCGTCGATCGGGAGGTGTACCCAGGTACCCCCGACAGGGGTCCAGGGCCCAGTGATCGCCCCGGGGGAGTACGGCAGTCTGGGTGACCGAAGGGCAGGGACGGCGGCCGCGAGGCCGGCACCGAGGGGGAGGAACGGTCATGGGCGGCAGCACCGGCACCACGGTCGGGAACGAGGAGCGCGGCACCCACAGGGATCCGATCGGCCATCTGCGCAGGGGCGTACGGGACATGCTGCGCAGCACGGCGCTGTCCTGGTTCGTGCTGCCGCAGCTGCTGCTGTCCGTCGCCGTCTCCGTCACCGCGAGCCTGGGGGGCCTCGGGGTGGGCGCAATGCTGGTGGCGCCGACCACGATGGCGGTCCGCCGGCTCGCCGGAAGGCGGCGGGACCTGGCCGAGCGCTGGTCCGGCGTCCGGATCGCCGACCCGTACCTGCCGCAGCCCGAGGTCGAACCGGGGTTCCGGGGCGCCTGGCTGCGCTGCCAGGCGCTGCTGGCCGATCCGGCGACCTGGCGGGACCTGGCCTGGCTGGTGGTCGATCCGGCGATCGGCCTGACCCTGGCGCTGGTCCCGGTCGGGCTGGTCCTCTGGGGCGCGTTCGGCCTGCTGCTGCCGTGGCTCTGGGAGCCGATCGTCTCGCACGGCGGCAACAACTGGTACCTGTGGATCCACGTGACCGACGCCGCGAGCGGCCGGCTCGCCGCGGTGTTCGCCGTCCCGGTCGCGCTGGCCGGCGTGGCCGTCGCACCCGCCGTGCTGCGCGCCCACACCGCGCTCACCAAGTCCCTGCTCGGTCCGACCGCCCGGGCCGAGGCCCTGGCCGCCCAGCGCAAGGTGGCCCACCTGACCGAGACCCGGCGGGACGCGCTGACCACCCAGGCGGCCGAACTGCGCCGGATCGAACGGGACCTGCACGACGGCGCGCAGGCCCGGCTGGTGGCCATGGGGATGAACCTGGGCGTCGCCGAGCGGCTGGTCGAGCGCGACCCGCAGGCCGCCAAGCAGCTGCTCGCCGAGACCAGGCAGGCCTCCGCCAGCGCCCTCGACGAGCTGCGCGACCTGGTCCGCGGCATCCACCCGCCGGTCCTGGCCGATCGCGGACTCGCCGACGCCGTACGGGCGTTGGGCATGAACAGCCCGCTGAACGTGACGGTCTCCGCCGAACTGCCCGGCCGCGCCGAGCCCCCCGTCGAGTCGGCCTTCTACTTCGCCGTCTCCGAAGCCCTCACCAACGCCGCCAAGCACTCCGGCGCCACCCACGTGGACGTCCAACTCTGGTACGAGGACGGACTGCTGAAGGCCCAGGTGACCGACGACGGCACCGGCGGCGCCGACCCCTCGCGCGGCACCGGCCTGCGCGGCATGGAACGGCGGCTTGCTACCTTCGACGGCGTCCTGGCCGTCCGCAGTCCGCTCGGCGGCCCCACGACCCTGACGATGGAGCTGCCGTGCGAGTTGTCCTCGCCGAGGACCTCTTCCTCCTGAGGGACGGTCTGGTCCGGATGCTGCAGGCCTACGACTTCGAGGTCGTGGCCGCGGTGGACACCGGACCCGACCTCCTGCAGGCCCTCCTCACCGAGCGCCCGGACGTGGCCGTCGTCGACGTGCGACTGCCCCCGACGTTCACCGACGAGGGCCTGCAGGCCGCCCTGGAGGCGCGGCGGCAGGTGCCGGGGCTGCCGGTGCTCGTGCTCTCCCAGTACGTCGAGCAGCTCTACGCCAAGGAGTTGCTCGCCGACGGCACCGGCGCCATCGGCTACCTGCTGAAGGACCGGGTCTTCGACCCCGACGAGTTCGTGGCGACGGTCCGGCGGGTGGCGGCCGGGGGCACCGCGCTCGACCCGCAGGTGATCGCCATGCTGGTCAGCAACACCGAACGCTCCAAGCCGCTGGACCGGCTGACGCCGCGTGAGCGCGAGGTGCTGGAGCTGATGGCGGAGGGCCGCTCGAACGGGGCGATCGCCGAGCGGATGGTGATCACCGAGCGGGCGGTGAAGAAGCACACCGCCAACATCTTCCTCAAGCTCGACCTGCCGCCCTCCGAGGAGGACCACCGGCGGGTGCTCGCGGTGCTGGCCTTCCTGGACGTCGCGCCCTGATCCGCCGCTACCGGGCCGTCTCCGCGGCCAGCCACCCCAGGTAGCCGGGGCTGCCGGCCACCACCGGCACGGCGATCACCTCGGGCGTCTCGTACGAGTGCCGCTCGGCGACGAACGCGCCGAGCCGGTCGGCCAGTTCGACCCGGGTCTTGAGGTCGATCCGCCACTCCTCGGCGTCCTGCACCTCGCCCTCCCACCAGTACACCGACCGCACGGGGTACACCTGGGCGCAGGCCGCCAGCCGCTCCCGCACCACGGCGGACGCCAGGGCCCGGGCCTGCTCCTCGCTCCCGTGGGTGGTGGTCACCACGACGAAGCGCTGCTCGCTCGCTGTCATGCCCCGACGGTATCCCGGTCACCGCCGGGCCGGCGGGGCTCCCGTCCGGAGCTCCCGTACGGAGCGGCCGCCCGGTGGCGGCTGCCCTTCGAGGCGGCCTCCACCGGGCGGCGGCGGTCAGGCCTTGCGGGCCGTGTGGACGGTCATGGCGGAGAGGTAGAAGGCGTCCGGACGGCGGAGGATGCCGGTGGGGGCCTCCTCGTCGAGGAGGGCTTCGAGGGTGCCGCGGTCCTCCGGGTGGAGGCTCTCGGCGAGCTGGTCGTGCAGGCGGCGGAGCTGGGTGTGCAGGTACTCCCGGGTGGGGCGGTCGAGCGGGGCGGGGCGGTCGACCAGGAAGGTGCGGGTGCCGCTCGGGGTCAGACCGGCACGCTCCAGCATGGTCGGCCAGTCCTCGATCTCGGCGGTACTGCCCGGCAGCTCGGCCCGCATGGTGCTGAAGCCGTCCTCGTGCGCCGCGTCCAGCCGGGCCTGGAATCCGGGCCGGCCGAGGCCGAAGTCCCGGGGCAGGAAACGCGCGGGCAGGCCGCGCTCGGCGACGGCGAGCAGCCCGCCCGGCCGCAGCACCCCGGCGAGCGAGGCGAGCGCGGCCTGCTGGTCGCCCAGGTGGTGGATCGCGTTGCCGGACCAGATCAGGTCGGCCTCGCCGAGCTTGTCGAACTCGGCGGGCAGGTCGACCTGCTGGGTGTCCAGCCGACCGCCGGAGCGGGTCCGGGCGCGCTCCAGCAGGGCGGCCGACTGGTCGACGGCCACCACCTCGGCCGTGGCGAAGGTGTCCGCCAGGATGCCGGCGATCACCCCGGGGCCGCTGCCGACGTCGAGGATCCTCCGTACGGCGCCGGCCGCCCCGTCGCCGGCCGTCCCACCGCCGGCCGCCCCGCCGTACAGGCCGGACAGCCACCGCGCCGCCTCGGTGACCGCGCCGGCCCGCAGGTCGGCCTCGTGCTCCAGGTGCGCGGCGAGCGCGTCCCAGTCGAAGTCGGCGGCGGGGACGTTCCCGTGCGCGTGCCCGTGCTGGTGGCCGTGGCCGTGCTGGTGGTGCTGCGAGGTCATGTCCGATCTCTCCGTTCGTGGGTGCCGAAGGCTTCCCCGCTCATGCGGGCACCGCGGCGCCGGACGCGCGGTGGGGCCGCGGTGCCCGTCCGCGGTCCTCCTCCGCCAGGCTGCAACCGCCCTCCCCCCACCGGCAAGCTTTGTTGCCACCCCAGCAAATCGGGCCGCCCGCCGGACCGCCCCGCCCGGCCGCACCAGCCCCCGGAGCAGGAGGACCCCCGACCGGAACGCGGGCGACTTCGTCGGCGTGGAGGACGGAATCGACGTCATCCCGGCGTGACGGGGCCCGCCCGGCCGCTGTCGGCCGGGCGGGTCTGCCGGATCGTGCGCGCCCGGGCGGGTGCTACCCCCTCGGGGCGGCGAAGCAGTGGACGGTGACCGTGCGGCCCGAGGGCCACTGCTGGTCGCCGCTGCCGAGGTGGGTCCAGCCGAGGCGGCGGTAGAGGGCGACGGCCGCGGTGTCGGTGGCCAGGACGTCGAGGACGGGGTGCAGGCCGAGCGCCCGCGCGTGCGCCACGGCGCAGGCGAGCAGACGGGCGCCGATGTGGTGGCCGCGCGACCCGGGGTCGACGTAGAGGCGGCCGATCACGGCCGCGAGTTCCGGACGGCCCCCGGTGCGGTGGCTCCACCGGGCGGGGGCGAGGTCGCCCGGGGCGCTGCGGGCGAGGCCGACGTGGCCGGCGAGCCGACCGTCCGACTCGGCGATCCAGGCGGCCAGCAGACCGTCCGGGGTGAGCCAGGAGGCGGGGCGGTCGGGCCAGTCGACGGGGTAGCCGTCGACGCGGTGGACGTCGTCCAGCACCCGGACGCAGGCAGCGAGGTCGTCACCGCGGCGCGGTCTGACCAGGACTCCCGCCCCGGCCCGTGGTGAGCCCCGCCGGGCGGCGGTGCTGGATCCGGACGCGACGTCGTCGGCGCGTTCTTCGAGGTCTGTCATGCCGGTACGTTACCGGCCGCCCCTCACCGTCGCAGCAGGTCGACGACCCCGGTCAGGTCCTCCTCGCCGCCGCCGACCGCCAACCGGCGCTCCATCAACCGGAAGTAGGGCTCCAGCAGTTCGGCGCTCCCCCTGCTCCTCGGCGGTGCGCAGCAGCGTGCCCTTGCCGGCCACCTGCATCGCCAGGCTGGACACCACGTCCTTGGTGTAGTCGCCGCTCTCCAGCTGCTCCGCGGTCCTGGCCACCGACCCGGACATCGCGGTGAGCCAGCTGTCGGCCGCGGCCGCTACGCGATCGCGGCCGACACCACCGCCGCCACCGCGATGTTGCAGCTCGCCGACACCCACACCGCCGGGTGCGGCTCCGGCTCGACCAGGATCGCGCCGAGCTTGCCGGGCGTCAGCAGGTCCACCAGCCAGAACGCGACGGCCATCAGCACCAGCCCTAGCACGCCGTAACAGGCCGTCGAGATCAGGCCCTTGGCGAAGTCGGCGTAGGTGTACATGATCGCGGTGAAGACGATGCCGCCGATGCCGAGCAGCGCGGAGCTGAGCAGGACCGCGGCGTTGCGGTTGCGCTCGACCCAGATCTGGTGGCCGAGCCGGCCGGGCGTGAGGACGTCCACCAGTCCGACGCCGAGGAGCAGCAGCACCACCCCGAGGGCTCCGTAGGCCGCCGCCGCGCCGAGCCCGTGCAGGATGTCGTTCATCGTGGTTCCAGCCCCCGGTCCGCTCTCGCCGTAAGCCCTCGACCGGCGGTCAGGGCCCCTCGACCGGCCTGGTCAAGGGTTGGCAAAAGATACCCCACACGGGTGAGAGGGGGACCGGGGATCCGGAAACCGGGACGGGTCAGTCCTCCTCGTGCGCCAGGTGGTCGACACAGGCCGCGACGGCCAGCAGCAGCCCGGTGTCCGCGCCGTCGGCGATCTCCACCCCGTAGGTGTCCCGGATCCGGAACCACTTGCGGCTGATCCGGGCCAGCTCGTCGCCGTGGTCGTTCTCGATCCGGTAGTCCTTGTCGATCAGGTTGCCGTGGATCTTCAGCTCGCCGCCGGAGGCCAGGTCCACCAGGTACTTGTCGCGGAACGGCGTGAACAGCTTCTCCCGGACGGTCGCGATCACCTCGCCGTCGGCGTCCTCGATCTTCATCGCGTCGCGGACGGTGAGCATCTTCTCCTTCACCACCGCGACCACCCGGTCGTCCGCGTCCCTCAGCTCGAAGGTGTGCCGCAGTCGCAGCACCTTGCCGTCCACCAGGTACGCCTTGTGGCCCTGGTCGTCCTCGATCCAGTAGTCGTCGCCGACCGCGAACAGCTTCTCCCTGACCAGATACCGCACTGCAGGACCTCCTCCGTGTCGACGTCTCCGTGTTGACGTCGCCCCATTCGACCCCGATCCCCCGCCCGCCGAAAAGCACCGCCACGAAGCACCCGCGGAAAACCCCGTCGCACGGCGGCACCCGGTCGCGTTCAATACCGCCATGCGCCCCGACCCCACCGCCGTCCCGCTGCTCGGCGAACGCCTCGACCTGCTGCCGATCGGCCCCGAGCACGCCGAGGAGCTGGCGGCCGCGCTCGCCGATCCGGCCCTGCACGCCTTCACCGGCGGCCGTCCGGCCACCGTCGAGGAGATGCGCGCCCGCTGCGCCCGGTTGGCCGCTGGCTCCCCCGATCCGGCCGAGCGCTGGGGCAACTGGGTCCTGCGGCTGCGCGCCGCCGGCGCCCTCGTCGGCTACGTGCAGGCCACCGTCCGCGCCGAGGAGACCGAGGTCGCCTGGGTGGTCGGCACCCCCTGGCAGCGCCGCGGCCTGGCCGTCGAGGCCGGCCGCGCCCTGGTCGCCCACCTCACCGCGGCGGGCGTCACCACCGCCGTCGCCCACATCCACCCCGACCACCGGGCCTCCGCCAGGGTGGCCGTCGCCCTCGGCCTGCGCCCCACCACCCGTACCCAGGACGGCGAGACCCGCTGGCAGGCCGACCTCACCCGCCCTGACGTCTTCCCGAAGGGCGACGGCGTGACAGCCGAGCACATCGCCCACCTGACCGCGCTGGTCGAGGAGTGCCGCCCGGTCCTCGCCGCCGACGGCATGGAGGCGGTCCAATGGCTGCTGGCCGAGCGCGGGACGGGCATGATCCCCGCGATCTTGGTCACCAAGGCCCTGCTCGGCTGGGCCGACACCTCGCTCCACGCCGCCCGGGAAGCCGTCGAACTGAGCGCCGCCCGTCGGCCGCGGCCCTGAACCCGGTGCGCCCGGAATGCGGACAGCGGGCGTGGGGTTTCATTGGGGCATGGCATCTCGTGCACGTGTACGCGCCCCCGAGCTGGTCGGGGCAGGCGGTTGGCTGAACACCGGTGGCAAGGAGCTCACGCTCGCCGACTTCCGGGGCAAGATCACCATCCTGGACTTCTGGACCTTCTGCTGCATCAACTGTCTGCACGTCCTGGACGAGCTGCGGGAGCTGGAGGAGAAGCACCGCGACACCGTGGTGATCGTCGGGGTGCACTCACCGAAGTTCGTGCACGAGGCCGACCACCAGGCCGTGGTGGACGCCGTCGCCCGGTACGAGGTGCACCACCCGGTGCTGGACGACCCGGCGCTGGCCACCTGGAAGCAGTACGCCGTCCGCGCCTGGCCGACGCTGGTGGTGATCGACCCGGAGGGCTACGTGGTCGCCCAGCACGCCGGTGAGGGCCACGCCCACGCGATCGCCCGCCTGGTCGAGGAGCTGGAGGCCGAGCACGCCGCCAAGGGCACGCTGCGCCGCGGCGACGGCCCGTACGTGGCGCCGGAGCCGACCGCGGGGGACCTCAAGTTCCCCGGCAAGGCGATCCGGCTGCCGGACGGCCACTTCCTGGTCGCCGACTCGGGCCACCACTCGCTGGTCGAGCTGGCCGAGGACGGCGAGACGGTGGTGCGCCGGATCGGCGACGGGCAGCGCGGCCTGGTGGACGGCGCCGGCCCCCGGTTCAGCGAGCCGCAGGGCCTGGCGCTGCTGCCGGAGGGCCACCCGTACGACTACGACGTGATCGTCGCCGACACCGTCAACCACGCCCTGCGCGGCGTGCGGCTCGCCGACGGCAGCGTGACCACCCTGGCCGGCACCGGCCGTCAGTGGTGGCAGGGCTCGGCTACCGAGGGCCCGGCCCGCGAGGTGGACCTGTCCTCGCCGTGGGACGTCGCCTGGTTCGACGGCCGGGTGTGGATCGCCATGGCGGGCGTGCACCAGCTCTGGGCGTACGACCCGGCGACCGGCGAGGTCGGGGTCGCGGCCGGCACCACCAACGAGGGCCTGGTGGACGGACCGGCCGCCGAGGCCTGGTTCGCCCAGCCGTCCGGCCTCGCGGTCTCCGCGGACGGTGGGAAGCTCTGGGTCGCCGACTCCGAGACCTCCGCGCTGCGCTCGGTTTCACGTGAAACCGGGACGGTCGAAACCGCCGTCGGCACCGGCCTGTTCGACTTCGGCCACCGCGACGGCGCGGCCGACCAGGCCCTGTTGCAGCACCCGCTGGGCGTCACCGTGCTGCCGGACGGCTCGGTGGCCGTCAGCGACACCTACAACCACGCGCTGCGCCGCTACGACCCGGCGACCGGCGAGGTCAGCACGCTGGCCACCGACCTGCGCGAGCCCTCCGGCGCGGTGCTGGTGGACGACGACATCGTGGTGGTCGAGTCGGCCCGGCACCGGCTGACCAGGCTGCGGCTGCCGGAGGAGGCGGTGCGCGTCGAGTCGGTGGCGCACCGCACCCAGCGCGCGGCCACCGAGGTCGCGCCGGGCGCCTTCCGGCTGGACGTGGTGTTCTCGGCCCCGAGCGGCCAGAAGCTGGACGAGCGCTACGGCCCGTCCACCCGGCTGCTGGTCAGCGCGACCCCGCCCGAGCTGCTGGTCTCCGGCGCCGGCGCGGACAGCGACCTCTCCCGCGAGCTGGTGCTCTCCGACGAGGTCGCCGAGGGTGTGCTGCACGTCTCGGCGATGGCGGCCTCCTGCGACGACGACCCGGAGATCGAGTACCCGGCCTGCCACGTGCACCAGCAGGACTGGGGCGTGCCGGTGAAGCTGGTCGCCGACGGCGCCCGCCGCCTGCCGCTGGTCCTGGCCGGGATGGAGTAACCCTCGTAGCCCTCGTAGCCCTCGTAGCCCTCGTGGGCCCTCGTGGCACTCGACGACGGGGCCCGGCGGAGAGACGCTCTCCGCCGGGCCCCGGTCGTACCGGAGAAGGGGCTCAGCCCTCCAGGAAGGCCTTGATCGCGCTCGCCAGCAGGTGCGGGTCCTCCGCGCCGCACAGCTCGCGCGCCGAGTGCATGGAGAGCGCCGCGATGCCGCAGTCCACCGTCTTGATGCCCAGCCGCGCCGCCGTGATCGGGCCGATCGTCGTACCGCAGGGCATCGCGTTATTGGAGACGAAGCTCTGCCACGGCACGCCCGCCTTCTCACAGGCGGCCACGAACACCGCCCGGCCGACGCCGTCGGTCGCGTAGCGGTTGTTGACGTTGACCTTGAGGATCGGCCCGCCGTTCGGCAGCGGGTGGTGGCCCGGCTCGTGCCGCTCGCTGTAGTTCGGGTGGACGGCGTGGCCCATGTCCGAGGAGAGGCAGACGGTGCCGGCCAGTGCCCGGGCGCGGTCCTCCACGGAGCCGCCGCGGGCGTGGATCGTCCGGTCCAGGACGTTGCCGAGCAGCGGGCTCTGCGCGCCGGTGTCGGACTCGCTGCCGGTCTCCTCGTGGTCGAAGGCGGCCAGCACCGGGATGTACGGCAGCTCGGCGGCGCCGGCCGCCGTGGCGACGGCGGCGAGCGCGGCGGTGGCGGCGTGCACCGACAGCAGGTTGTCCAGGCGCGGGCCGGCCAGCAGCTCGCGGTCCCGGCCGAGGTAGGAGGCGGGCTGGACGTCGTGCGTCATGAGGTCCCAGCCGACCACGTCGTCGACGGCCAGGCCGGCCCGCTCGGCGACGTACGAGATCAGCCCGCCCTCGTCGACCGGGCCGAGGCCCCAGATCGGGGTGAGGTGGCGCTGCCGGTCGAGCTTCATGCCGTCGTTGACCTGGCGGTCCAGGTGGATGGCGAGCTGCGGCACGCGCAGCAGCGGCTCGTCCAGCTGGACCAGCCGGGCGGTGCCGTCCTTGAGCGCGAGTCTGCCGGAGATGCCGAGGTCCCGGTCCAGCCAGGTGTTCAGCGGTACCCCGCCGTAGATCTCCACCGCGACCTGCCGCCAGCCGGCCGTGCCGGTGTCCGGCAGCGGCTTGACCCGCAGGTTGGGCGAGTCGGTGTGGGTGCCGACGATCCGGAACGGGGTCTCGGGGCCCGCGCCCTCGGGGAGGTACCAGGCGATCAGCGCGCCGCCGCGGATCAGGTAGCGCCCGCCGGCGGCGCCGTCCCAGGCGTCCGTCTCGGCGACCTGCCGGAAGCCCGCCTTCTCCAGCCGCTCCGCGGCGCTCGCGACCGCGTGGTACGGGGACGGCGAGGTGCCGAGGAAGGCGATCAGATCGTCGCTGTGCGTCCGGTCGAAGAATGCCTGGCGGGCGGCGGTCGACATACTGCTCCTGGGTCGAGGGAGGGCCGAAGCCGGATGGGGAACCGGCTTCGCACCTTGAGCATATGCCCGTACACGGACAGGGCATTCGGAAGCTTCCACCCCGTTCACGACCGCGAACCGCCCGCAACACCCGGCGCCCGTGCGGCGGATACTCCCTGGTCGCATACGGTCGGCGCGGCGTCAGCGCAATGTCGGCAGAACGTCGGCAGAACGTCAGCAGGACGTCGGCAACGCAGCGGACGGGTGACAGGCGGACGGGCGGCGGACGGGTGTCACCCGGGGCATGTGACGGTCCGGCGGAAGCGGGCCGGACGCGGAGCCCGGGGAAACACCGAAGGGCCCGGTGGCAGCCGGGCCCTTCGGTGTGAGGGTGTGTCAGGCAGTCGGAAGGGTGGTGGCCTTAGAAGGCCTCCTCCGCGAGCTCCATGATCTCGTTGTCGATGCCCTCGGCGATCACGCGCTGCGGCGCGACGGCCGGCAGGACGTTCTTGGCGAAGAAGCGGGCCGCCGCGACCTTGCCCTGGTAGAACGGGACGTCCTTCTCCGAGGCGCCGGCCTCCAGCTTGGCCAGGGCCACCGCGGCCTGGCGCAGCAGCAGCCAGCCGACGACGACGTCGCCGGAGACCATCAGCAGGCGGGTGGTGTTGAGGCCCACCTTGTACATGTTCTTGACGTCCTGCTCGACCGAGGACAGGTCGGCCAGCAGCTTGCCGACGATGGCCTCCAGGTCACCCGCGGCCTTGGCGAGCAGCTCGCGCTCGGCGGCCAGGGCGTCGCCGCCGGCGGCGGAGCCGAGGAACTTCTGGATCTGCTCGGACAGCGCGGTGAGCGCCTGGCCGCCGTCCTTGACGATCTTGCGGAAGAAGAAGTCCTGGCCCTGGATGGCGGTGGTGCCCTCGTACAGGGTGTCGATCTTGGCGTCGCGGATGTACTGCTCGATCGGGTACTCCTGCAGGTAGCCGGAGCCACCGAAGGTCTGCAGGGACTGGGCGAGCTGCTCGTAGGACTTCTCCGAGCCGTAGCCCTTGACGATCGGCAGGAGCAGGTCGTTCAGGCGCTCGGCGGCCTCGTCGTGCTCGCCGCGCAGCTTGGCGGCCATCATGTCGTCCTGGGTGGACGCGGTGAACAGCACCAGCGCGCGCATGCCCTCGGCGTAGGCCTTCTGGGTGAGCAGCGAGCGGCGCACGTCGGGGTGGTTGGTGATGGTGACGCGCGGGGCGGACTTGTCCAGGAACTGCGAGATGTCGGCGCCCTGCACGCGCTCCTTGGCGTACTCCAGGGCGTTCAGGTAGCCGGTGGAGAGGGTGGCGATGGCCTTCGTGCCGACCATCATGCGGGCGAACTCGATGATCTTGAACATCTGGCGGATGCCGTCGACCTTCTCGCCGAGCAGCCAGCCCTTGGCCGGGTGCTTGGCACCGAAGGTCATCTCGCAGGTGTTCGAGGCCTTGAGGCCCATCTTGTGCTCGACGTTGGTGGCGTAGACGCCGTTGCGCTCGCCGAGCTCGCCGGTCTCCCAGTCGAAGTCGAACTTCGGGACGATGAAGAGGCCCAGGCCCTTGGTGCCCGGCTTGCCGCCCTCGGGGCGGGCCAGCACCATGTGGATGATGTTCTCGGACATGTCGTGCTCGCCCGAGGTGATGAAGCGCTTCACACCCTCGATGTGCCAGGAGCCGTCCTCCTGCTGGATCGCCTTGGTGCGGCCGGCGCCCACGTCGGAGCCCGCGTCGGGCTCGGTGAGGACCATGGTGGAGCCCCACAGGCGGTCGGTCATCCGCTTGGCGACCTCGAGCTGCTCCTCGGTGCCCTCCTCGGCGATGACGCCGGCGAAGGCCGGGCCGGAGGAGTACATCCAGATGGCCGGGTTCGAGCCCAGGATCTGCTCGGCGAAGGCCCAGATCAGCGAGTTCGGGGTGACCTGGCCGCCGATGGACTCCGGGATGCCCAGACGCCACCACTCGGCGTCCATGAAGGTCTGGTAGCTCTTCTTGAAGGTGGCCGGGATCGGCGCGGTGTTGGTCTCGGGGTCGAAGACCGGCGGGTTGCGGTCGGTGTCGGCGAAGGAGGCGGCGAGGTCGTTCTCGGCCAGGCGCGAGATCTCGCTGAGGATGTTCTTCGCGGTCTCGACGTCCATGTCCGCGAACGGTCCGGTGCCGTAGACCTGCTCGCGGCCGAACACCTCGAAGAGGTTGAACTCCACGTCCCGCAGGTTGGACTTGTAGTGACCCATGGCCGTTTTCTCCGGTTCGTCGCTTCCGGGAGACCGCCGCGTTCGGGCGCCCCGTACCCACCAGTAGGCATCATGATGCTACCCAGCGGTAACTTGGGCAAGCCCTCGGCGGTGAATCCGCTATGAACGTGGTCACGTCCCACAGTCCGGGCGACCACTCCTTGTCAGGATCGGCGCCAGCGCGGGCGGGTGCGCTCCCGCTAGCCTGTCCGTGTGTACGGATATGACCAGAACGCATACCCGGGCGACCCCTACCAGCAGCAGGCGGGACCGCAGCCGGGCATGAACGGCATGCCCGGACCCGACGCCTACGGCACGCAGTCGCCGGGGTCGCAGCAGTCGCTCTACCCGGAGCCCTCCCCGCCGTCGCTGGCGGACGCCGTCCGGGCCTTCACCACCGGCTCGATGGCGGTCGAGGACTTCCAGGCGATCTTCATCACCTCGAAGGTGCACTGCCCGCGCGGCGAGCGCCCCGGCTTCCTCGCGCTGCACAACACCCCGACGCCGGTGATCCCGATGTTCAGCTCGCTGAAGGAACTGCGCCGCTACGCCGGCAAGGAGTCCAAGCACTTCACCGTCACCGGCGCCGAGATCCTGGACCTGCTGCCGACCGGCTACGGCTTCGCCCTGGACATGGAGGGCGAGCACCGGATGGTGTTCGACGCCAAGGCCGTCGAACAGATGGTCGACTTCACCATGCGCCGCATGTACGGCTGACAGCCGCCCCGCGGTGCGCCGGATCCACGCCTGACCCATCCTGGAGAAGAGGAGCCGCGCTCCTCCATCGACATATTGTTCAACTTTCAACTTGCTTGTTGTTGAGGATTGAACTAACCTCGTGGACGTAGGCCGCACACACCCCCTCGAAGGAGGCCGACATGCCCGCCGTGACCGTCGACAACCCGCTGACCCTCCCGCGCGTCACCACGCCGGACGCCGCCGTCACGAGCGCCCGTCCGGTCCGCACCGTGGTCACCGCCCCCGAGGGCTACGAGGGCGAGGGCTTCCCCGTCCGCCGCGCCTTCGCCAAGATCGACACCAAGTACCTCGACCCGTTCATCATGATGGACCAGATGGGTGAGGTGGACTACGCGGCCGGAGAGCCCAAGGGCACCCCCTGGCACCCGCACCGCGGCTTCGAGACCGTCACCTACATCATCGACGGCACCTTCATCCACCAGGACTCGCACGGCGGTGGCGGCGTCATCACCGACGGCGACACCCAGTGGATGACGGCCGGCTCCGGCCTGCTGCACATCGAGACCCCGCCGGAGTCGCTGGTGATGTCCGGCGGCCTCTTCCACGGCCTCCAGCTGTGGGTGAACCTGCCCGCCTCGGACAAGATGATCGCCCCGAAGTACCAGGACATCCGCGGCGGCAGCGTCAAGCTCCTCAGCACCGAGGACGGCGGCGCCCTGCTGCGGGTGATCGCCGGCGAGCTCGACGGCCACCAGGGGCCCGGAGCCACCCACACCCCGATCACCATGATCCACGCCTCGATCAACCCCGGCGCCCAGATCACCCTGCCCTGGCGCTCCGACTTCAACGCCCTCGCCTACGGCCTGGCCGGCAAGGGCACGGCCGGCCAGGAGCACCGCCCGTTCGGCATGGGCCAGGCGGTCCTGTTCGGCGACGGCGACTCGATCACCATCCGCGCCGACGAGAGCCAGGACTCCCGGAACGCCAACTTCGAGGTCGTGCTGCTCGGCGGCCTGCCGATCCGCGAACCGGTCGCCTGGTACGGCCCGTTCGTGATGAACAGCCACCGCGAACTCCAGCAGGCCATGGAGGACTTCCAGGCCGGCCGCCTCGGCACCGTCCCGGCCGGCACCAACCTGGGGCGCTGACCCCACGACACAGGGGCCCGGACCGGTACCACCGGTCCGGGCCCTCATCGCGCCAAACGACTCACTTTATGGCCCCCCGTCGGCGGTCAGGTCACCGCGGCCGGGGTGCCAAGGCGGCGGAGCCGTGCGCACCGCGGGCGGCCAGCCTGCGGGCGACCCCGTCCGCGAGCAGCAGCAAGGCGGCGGTCACCAGCGCGGCCATGTGCTCGTAACCCGCCAACTCCGGGTCCACCGCCGTGATCGCGGCCGTCAGCAGCACCACGCCCAGCGCGGTCCAGCGCGCCCCGAACCGCCAGGCGACCAGCAGGCCCAGCCCGACCACGGCCGCCGACGGCCCGGTGTCCCGGACCTGGGCGAATGCGGCGGGCAGGTGGAACAGGTGGCCGGGCGGCCGGGACACCCCGAAGCGCGCGTAGCAGGTGCCCACCAGCGAGCAGGTGTACCCGACGCCGAGCGTGCGCCACGGGCCGAGGGTCAGCTCTGCGGTCCCGAAGGCGAGGACCACCATGAACACGGCGGTCCAGCAGGGCAGATGGATGGCCGGCACGAATATCGAGACCGGCAAGCGCAGCAGCGCGACGTCCCACGGCTCGGTGGCCCGGACCACGCCCGTCCGGGAGACGAAGGCCGCCCCGCTCGGGAAGTCGTCGACCGCCGCGAACAGCAGCACGAGGCAGCTGGAGACCACGGTGAGGGTCAGTGCGGCGGCGCCCCTGGCCCGCAGCCGGGCGCGCGCCCGGCGGTAGAGCAGGCCCCACTCGCTCTCGGCCGCGCGCCGGATTCCGGGATTGTTCACGACGGTCCTCCAGTCCCGGTCAGGAGTCGATGGTGGCCGCACGCCGGTCCGCGGCACCGGCCTGCGGCCGGACGTCGGAGCCCGAGGTGCAGGGCCGCAGCAGCGCGAAGTAGGCCAGGGCCGGTCCGGACTGCCGGATGACGTGCAGGCCGACGGCGTTGGCGTGCCGGGCCAGGGTCGCCGGGCGGATCTGGTGGCGGTCGAAGAACTCGCCGACGACCAGGCGACCGGTCGGCTTGAGGACCCGGCGCAGCTCGCTCAGGGCGGCGGGGACGTCCGGGATCTCGCCCAGCGCGGTGACCAGGTAGGCGGCGTCGAACGTGGCGTCGTCGAAGGGGAGTTCGCGCGCGTCGGCCAGGGTGGGGACGATGGTGTCGAGGCCGGATCCGGCGGCCCGGCCCATCACGTGGTCGAGCATCTCCTGCTGGATGTCGACGATGTCCAGCCGGCCGTCGGCGCCGAGCCGGGGCGCCACCTGGAGCGACTGCAGCCCGGTGCCGGGACCGATCTCCAGCATCCGCTCGCCCGGCAGCGGCCGGAGCTGCTCGGCCAGCCGCTCCCAGGACAGGAACGGCAGTGGCAGGTCGAGCAGTCGGTGCTGCGCGTAGGGGTACGGCGCGGAGTCGGTCACCCACCAGGCGGTGGCCGCGGCCGCGACCGAGGTGCCCGCAAGGGCCCAGATGCCGGCCTTGCCGAACGGGGCGCGCGGGGGTGAGGAGGCGTGGCGCATGGTTCTTCTCCAACGTTGGTCGTCGGCGTGGGGCGGTGGTGCCCGCTCAGTGGATGTGGAGGCCGCCGTTGGAGGCGGCCACGGTGAGAGGCGGCCACGGTGAGAGAGGCCGACGCGCCGTCGGAGCTCGGCAGGTCGATCTGCGGCGCGGAGCTGCTGCTGTGGGCGTCGATCCGGTAGCCGGTGGCCCTCACCGGTGGTTCGCGGTGGCGCTGCGGGGCGGCGCACCTGCGCCGCCCCGCACCGACCATCTGCCCTCCAGCCAACAGCAGTTCGGCCTGGGCCGGACACGTGGCCGGCCCACCGAACCGGGGTAGGGATAACCCTCCTGTCAGCCCCAGCCGTTGTTGCCATGGCAGGGTGTTGCCGCCGAACGACGGTGGCGTCCCCGGGAGATCCCGGGGACGCCACCGTCGTTCGCGGCACGGGCGTGCTCAGTGGACCGTGATGCCGCCGCGCGTGGTCTTCACCACCACGCTGTGCGGCGCGTCCGTAGCGGTGTTCGGCAGCGAGACGCTCGGCGACGACCAGGAGCTCTGCGCGTCGACGTGGTAGGTGGCGTCGTGAGGCACCTTGAGGTCGACCCCGCCGTAGCCCGTGGTGACCTTCAGGGAGGCGGGTGCCGCCGTGAAGGAGGCGCTGACCGCGCCGTCGGTGGTGATCACCTCGGCGTTCGGGGCGCTGCTGTCGGTGAGGGTCACCGCGCCGTAGGTGCTCCGCACGGTCAGCGGGCCGGACGACCGGTCCACCTCGACCCCGCCCAGCCCGGTGGTCAGATCCAGCCGGCCGGTCAGGCCCTTCGCCTGGATCCCGGCGTGCCCGGCGTCCCCGGTACTCACCTGCGCGGCCAGGCCGGCCGGCACCGTGATCTGCAGGTGCCCCGAGCAGTCGTCGGAGCAGCCGGCGGTGACCGTGACGTCCGACCCGGACCGGGTGACGGAGACCTGCGGGACATGGCCCGTGTAGCTGCCGCTCATGGTCACCGTGACCTGCGAGGAGCCGTCCTGACTCAGCGTCACGCCGAGTCCGTCGGCCTGGACCGTCACCTGGCCGGCGCCGGCCGCGTCCTGCTGCCAGTTGCCGCTGTACGGGTGGTGCGCCGGAAGCAGGGCGACCACACCCCAACTGGCCAGGGCGACGACCACGACGAGGAGGGCCAGCCCTATGAGGAGGAATCCGCGGCGCATCTTCGGTGTGGTACTGATCTCAAGCTCCCAGGTAGCGCAGAACGGCGAGCACGCGGCGGTGGTCTCCCGCCTCCTGCTGCAGATCGAATTTCACGAAGATGCTGCGGATGTACTTCTCCACCGCCGCCGTGCCGATCACCAGATCGGCCGCGATCCCGGCGTTGGAACGGCCCTCCGCCATGGCCGTGAGGACCTCCCGTTCGCGCGGCGTCAGGGTGGACAGCGGATCCCGCTGCCGGCTGCCGGCCAGCAACTGCTTGACCACCTCCGGGTCGAGGACCGTCTCGCCCGCGGCGACCCGGCGCAGCGCGTCCACGAACTCCTCGGCGTCCGACACCCGGTCCTTGAGCAGGTAGCCGACCCCGTTGTCATTGGTGTTGACCAGGTCGATGGCGTAGCGCTCCTCGACGTAGTTGGAGAGCACCAGGACGCCGGTCTCCGGCCAGCGGGCGCGTACCGCCAGTGCGGCGCGCAGGCCCTCGTCCAGGAAGGTGGGCGGCATCCGGACGTCCGTCACACAGGCGTCCGGCCGGTGTTCGGCCACCGCGCGCAGGAGTTGCTCCGCGTCGCCCACCGCGGCGACCACCTCGATCCCCTGTTCGCTGAGCAGCAGTTCGATGCCCTGGCGCAGCAGCGCGGAGTCCTCGGCCAGCACTACCCGCACGGCAGTTCCACCTCGATCACGGTCGGTCCACCCACCGGACTGCTGAGCCGGAACCGCCCGTCCACCCCGGACACCCGGTCCGCCAGACCGGTCAGACCCGTGCCGGCCGCGAGGTCGGCTCCGCCACGCCCGTCATCGCCGACCTTGACGTCCAATCGGGCGCCCTCCCGCCGGATCTCCACCCAAGCGCGGGTCGCATGAGCATGTTTGGCCACATTGGTGAGCGCCTCGGTCACCGTGAAGTAGGCGACCGCCTCGATGGTGGAGGAGGGGCGCGGCTCCACCAGGACGTCAAGGCGCACCGGCACCGGAGCCAGCGCGGCGACGGCGGAGAGCGACGCCTCCAGGCCGCGGTCGGTCAGCACCGGCGGGTGCAGGCCACGGGCCAGGTTGCGCAGCTCGTTGATGGTGCCGAGGGTTTCCCGCCGGGCGTCCTCGACCATCTTGCCGGTCTCGTGGTCACCGGACTTCTTCAGCCGCGAGCCGGCCCGGCCCAGGGTGATCGACATCGCCACCAGCCGTTGCTGGGCACCGTCGTGCAGGTCCCGCTCGATCCGTTTGCGCTCCGCCTCGGCGGCGTCCACCACCCTGGCCCGGCTTTCCGTCAGATCGTTGACCCGCTGCTCCAGTTCCATGCCGCGGGGCCGGGAGAGCAGTGCGACGGCCAGCGCGGTGTCCAGCGCCAGCAGGAGTCTGACGATCAGTGGGGAGAGGACCCCGCCGACCAGCAGCGCCACCGCCGCGACCAGCAGCGCCCGGGGCAGGGAATCCACCAAGAACGGCCCGAGCTGGGCCTGCCCGCCGGGCAGGCCCCGGTAGTAGGCCGGAAGCAGCACCAGGGTCAACGGCACGGCCCAGACCAGCGCCACCCCGACCACGGTCACCACCGCCACCGGCAACAGCAGTACGAAGTAGCCGATCAGCCGCCAGGTGCAGAAGTTGTGGACGAGCGACTGCAGCGACTTGGCCAACCGCCACGAACAGACCGGCGCCGGCAGCTCGTCGAGCTCCAGCCCGCAGGTCACGGCGAACCGGGCGCGCTCGACGGCGGCCAGCCGGAACAGCGCCCACCCCGCCGCCACCGTGAGCGGCAGGCCCACCAGGCCGGCCGGCGCCAGGCAGACGGCGACGGCCAGCACGACCAGCACGACCAGTCCCGCCAGCGCCACCAGACCGTCAAGGACCAGGTGGATCGACGCCCGCCACAGCACGGGGGAGGCCAGCGCGCGCAGCGGATTGCCCGGCACCACCTCGCGGGGTGGCCGGGCGTCCGTCCGGGCTATGCCGGTGGCACGGCGGGCGATGTTCTCGGTCAACTGCTTCAGACCCGCTCTCGTGGGCAGTGCGGGCGGCGACCAGGTCTTCGTCCGCGCCTCGATTCGACAAGGGGACGGTACCCAACCCGACCACCCGTCGGCAGCGAGGAGAGCCCACGAGCGGGGGTAGGGTTTACCCCCCGTCCGGCCGGTGGGTTCACGCTGCCGACCCGGCGCCGCCCGGTGCGACATCGTGGGGACATGACCGATCGACACTCGAGCGCCGCCGGCCACCCCTGCCCGGCCGGCAGGACCGACGACATCGAGCAGTTCCTCGTGCACCACGGGGACGCCATCGACGACCGGGTCGCCGAGGTCGTCACCGAGATCGTCGAAGAGGTCCTCGGCGAGCAGCTGAGGCGGTACCGGCGCGACGTTGTGCTGCCGGTCACCGTCGCGCTGCTGGCGGCCGCGGCCGTCTCGCCGGCGCTCATGTGGTGGAGGCCGTGGACAGTCCCCCTGGTGTGGGCCGCCACCTCCGTCATCTGCGTGTCGCTGTCACGGACCGCCCGGATCCGGCGCCGCTCGTAACGGGCCGCAGGCGTCCGGGCTGCGGCCGTCGGCACGGCGGGTCGGCCGAAGGACTCCCTTCGGCCGACCCGCCGTCGCGCCGTCCGGGCCCGGCTGCGCGGCGGGCCTACAGCAGCGCGTACACGGCCGAGGCGTCGTCGTGCGCCTTGCCGCGCGGCCAGCGCTCGCAGGCGACGTCCGCCCGTTCCACCGCGCGGACCTGGGCGATCAGCTCGCCCGGGCCCGACTCCGCGAGCAGCCGCAGCACGTCGCCCCAACTGCCCAGCCCGAAGCGCTCGGTGAAGCGCGAGGCGCCGTCGGTGAGGGCGGCCAGCGCGTGCAGCCGGTCCAGCCGGACGAAACCGGTCTCGGCGTGCTCGGCCGCGCGCGGGCTGGCGGCCGCGATCCACGGGCCGGTGCCCCGGTTGCGGGCGGCGCGGACGGCCAGCGCGTACTCCAGGTGCAGCGCGGCCCGCTCGGCCGAGCCGGGCACGGTCGACCAGATCTGGCGGCGCAGCCCCTCCCCGCCGGGGAAGCGCTGGTTGTCCCCGATCACCTTCGGCGGGCCGTCCTTGAACTCCAGTACCAGCAGCGAGTCGCCGAGCACCAGGTACTCCAGCGCCTCGCCGTGCCGCCGGGCCGCGACCACCATCGCGGCGGGCGTGTTGGCATGGGCCAGGTCGCAACGGCCGCCGTGCAGCGCGGCCGTCTCCACGATGGCGTCGGCCAGGCACTCGGCGATCGAGCGGTCCGCCCGGTCGGTGAGCCGGGCGAGCAGGTGCACGCCCAGCCGGCGCACGTACCAGGCCGTCCCGTGCCGACACCCGGACTCCAGGCCGGCCGGCGAACTCGCGCCGTCCAGCAGGACCAGCGCCTCCGGCGAGGCCGCCGCGAAGTCCTCGCTCTCGCGGTCGGGCCGCCGTGCTTCCCCTGCGAGCTGTAGCTGCATCCCGACAGTGTGGCCGCCGCCCGCGGCCCGCGCCCAGACCCCTGCGCCGGTGGGCGCCGGGCCGGGGCCCGGGCCCCGGTGGCAGCCGGGGTGATTCGGCCATACCGTCGGAAAGTGACCGGACAATTCGGCCAATCGGGGCGGGTCAGGTTTGGGATCACCTTCGGGTGCCCGGGCGGCCCGTGACTGACGAGGAGCGGAAGATGTTCTGGCAGTTCATCGTGCTGGTGGTCGCCTCACTCGGCTTTCCGACCGCCGCACTGCTGTACCTGATCGGCGGGCCGCGCTTCCCGGACGAGCAGCGCGACCGGAGCTGAACTACCCCTTCCAGGCGGGATCGCGGCCGAGCAGCGCCAGTACGCGGTCGAACCGGCCCGCACCGTCTCCGGGCCGCAGGCCCGGACGGAAGGCCCGGCCCGGCGCCCGCGCCTCCGGGGTGTCCGGTACGGCCTCCGTCACCGCGACCAGGACCGACAGCAGTTCCCCGTCGCCCTCCACCGCCTCGACCAGCCCGTCCGCCGTGCCGAGCGCGGCGGCGACGTCCCAGCCGTGCACCAGGGTGTCGAGCAGGTGGAAGCCCACCGCACGGTCGAGCGGGAAGGGGCCGCCGTCGCGGATCTCGGGCAGCCAGAGCGCCCGGCCCGCCGCGGCCGCGTCCCGGAACGCGGCGGTGAGTTCGGCGCCCGTCCGGCGCACGGTGCCCGCCGGGTCCGGTCCGACCGGAACGGGCGCGAACAGGGCAAGGTCGGGGCCCGCCCCGCGGGCGGCCGCCGCGAAGCCGTGGCGTTGCCCGATCTCGTGTTCCAGCAGGTGCCGCAGCGTCCAGCCCGCGCACGGGGTCGGCAGCTCCAGCTGCTCCGGCCGGACGGCGTCGACCACCTCGGCGGCCAACTCCAGTGAGCGTGCGTGCAGTTCGACGAGCTCGACGATCTCCATGCGGTCGAGGGTACTCATCCGGCCGCCACCTCCAGCCCCGCGGCCAGGAATCCGATCACCTGGTCGACGACGGTCGGCTCCGCGATGATCCGGCGGTGGCCGAGCCCCCGGGTGACCACCAGGTCGAGCCGTTCCCCGTACGCCTTCCGGAGCCGGTGCGCCTGGCTCAGCGGGACGACGTCGTCGTCCTCGTCGTGCACCACCAGGACCGGAAGGTCGACCTCCGCCACCCGGCGGGCCGCGTCGTAGCGCTCCCAGCCGCCGGGGTCCCCGCCGAACAGCTCCCGCTCGATCCGGGCCCGCAGTGCCCCCTCGACCTGGGCGTTCAGGCCGAGCCCGGCGCAGAACGCGGCCGGGAAGAAGCCGACCCGGGACACCCCGGAGACGGCCGCCAGCCGGCCCGCCCGCAGGCCGTCGGCCAGCGCCCCGAAGGCGGCGCAGACGCCCAGCGAGTGCGCGACGACGGCCTCGAACGGCCCGTACCGCTCCTGGAGCCGCAGTGCCAGCTCGCGGAACTCCGGCACGCTGGTGGTCCGCCCGCCGGAGTCGCCGTGGCCCGGCGCGTCGAAGGAGACGGCGCTGAGGCCGAGCTCCTGCAGCCGGGGCACGAAGGGCGCGTACCGGGAGGCCCGGGAGCGCCAGCCGTGCAGCAGCAGGACCGGCCGCTCACCGCTGCCCCAGCGGTAGCCCACCACCGGCTTGCCGTTCACGGTGAGCCGCTCGGTGACGGCCCGTCGGTGGACCTCCGCCTCCGACGGGCGCACCCGGCTGCGCCGCACCGGGTGCATGAACAGCTCGTAGGCGGCCCGCCCGGCCACGCCGGGGGCGATGCGGGCGGCGGGGTTGAGGACGGTGCGGATCAGTGCCATCGGTGCCTGGGCCGGGTCCATCGGGTCTCCCTGTCGTACGGACGGGTGTTCCTGGCGGGGGTGGGGCCGTGGTGCTCGCGCTCGCGGCGAGATATTAGCACGACCGTTCGTGCAGTTTTACGGGCGCGGACCGGCCCACGCACTACCCTGGGCGACACGCACTGCGAGACGAGAACGGGGGCGGACGATGGCCCGAGCGACCACGGACGGACGGGTCCTGCGCGGCGAGGAAACACGCCGGGCGGTCCTGCACCGCGCCGTCGGGATCGCCTCCGTCGAAGGCCTGGACGCACTCTCCATCGGCCGGCTGGCCACCGACCTCGGGCTCAGCAAGAGCGGCGTCTTCGCAGGCTTCGGCTCCAAGGAGGAGCTGCAGCTCGCCACCGTCCGCGCCGCCCGCCGGATCTTCGCCGACGCCGTCGTCGCGCCGGTCGCCGACACCCCGCCCGGCCTCCCCCGGGTCCGCGCCCTGTGCGAGAGCTGGCTCGCCTACTCGCGCGCCCGGGTCTTCCCCGGCGGCTGCTTCTTCTACGAGGTCACCGCCGAGTTCGACGCCCGCCCCGGCACCGTCCGGGACGCCCTGGCCGGCTGCGCCCGGGAGTGGTCCGACACGATCGTCGAGGCCCTCACCGAGGCCCGCACCGCCGGCGCCCTGCGCCCGGACACCGACCTCGGCGACCTCGCCTTCGCCCTGATCGCGGTCCTGGAGACGGCCAACTCGCAGGCCGTGCTGCACGACGAGACCACCCCGTACGAGCGGGCCGGCCGCCTCCTGCTGCGCCTGCTGCGCGCCGAGGCCGCCGACCCGGCCGACCCGGCGCTCGCCTAACGCTCCGCCAACACCCGCTCCAGCCCCACGGCCTGGGCCAGCAGCCGCTCGTCGCCGCCCTCCGCGCCGACCACCTGGAGACCCAGCGGCAGCCCGCCCGGCGTCCGCCCGGCCGGCAGGCTCAGCGCCGGCCGGCCGAGGAAGCTCCACGGCAGCGACATCACCGCGTCCCCGGTGCCGTGCAGGCCCTCCGGCGCCCCGCCGGTCGCCGAGGGCGCCAGCCACAGGTCCACCCCGGCCGCCGCGCCCGCCGCGGCCACCCGATCGCGCAGCCGCTCCCGGAACCGCAGCGCGGCCGCCCGGTCCTCGGGCGCGACGCCCTGGCCGACCCGGATGCCCGCCACCGTCTCCGGCCGGTAGAGACCGCCGAACCGGGCGAACCAGTCGGCGTGGCTACGGGCCAACTCGAAGCGGTTGACCGCCTGCAACCGCCGCCCGACCTCGGCGAAGTCGGGGAACAGCTCGACCCGGCGCACCGTCAGCCCGGCCCGCGCCAAGCGCTCCAGCTGCTCCTCGAAGGCGCGCAGCGCGGCCGGCTCGGCGTGCTCCAGGTACGTCCCGTCCGGCACCCCGAGCACCGGCTCCGCACCCTCCGCGCCCTCCGCCGTAGGCCGCCAGTCGTCGCAGAGCAGCGGGGCCGCCAGCGCCACGCCCGCCAGGTCGGCGGTGAACACCCCCAGGGTGTCGAAGCTCGGCGCGTTCGGGATCACGCCGTCGACCGGGATCCGCCCGTACGTCGGCCGGAAGCCCACCACCCCGCAGTACGCGGCCGGGCGGATCACCGAGCCGACCGTCTGGGTGCCGATCGCGAGCGGTACCAGCCCCGCCGCGACGGCCGCCGCCGAGCCGCTGCTGGAGCCGCCCGGGGTGTGCCCCGGGTGGTGCGGGTTGCGGGTCGGCCCGGGGGCGCTCGCGGCGAACTCGGCGGTCACCGTCTTGCCCGCGACCAGCGCGCCCGCCGCCCGCAGCCGGTCCACCACCGCGGCCTGCGGCCCGGCCAGCACCCCGGGCGGCAGCGCCGACCCGCCGTGCGTGGGCAACCCGTCCACGTGCACGATGTCCTTGACCCCCACCGCCACCCCGTACAGCGGCGGCCGCCCGGCCGGATCCGGGTACCGCGCGGCCAGCTCCCCCGCCTGCGCCCGCAGCCGGTCGTGCCGCCCTGGCTCCGGCACGAACGCGTGGATCAACGGGTCCACCCGCTCGACCAGCGTGCAGAAGCGGTCGACGTACTCGGGCAGTTCGGGGCGGCCCGCGCGCAGCCCGGCGGCCTCGCCGGTCAACGACCGCGGCCGAACGAGGGGTTCATCCATGCCGGGCACTGTAGACCGGCGTCTACGGGTGCTCGGCCGACAGGTACGGCGCCTCGCGCAGGAAGTACGCCCCGCAGGTGTGACAGCACAGCTCCGGGGTCTTCCCCCAGTTCACCGCGTCCTGCACCGGCGCCTGCGGATCGAGCTCCCGGCCGCACATCGCCACGCTCTCCTCGCCCCGGACCACGTGCCACAGCCGCACCCCCTCGGCCGCGCCGCCGGCGCCGTACTCGGCTCGCATCTGGTGCATCATGCCCCCCATCGTCCGACCCCCTCCCACCCCCGGCAACCGGAGCCGCCCCACCCCCGCACAGCCACTGGTGCGCCCCCGAACGGCCACCCCCTTACCCCCGGCACCGGCATACCGGGCCCGACCGCCGGACCGCACGGCCCTGGGGCGAAATCCGGCCGCCGCGGCCGGGTAGGGTACGCGGGCGCGACCAGGACCTACGGCCTCGCCGCAGTGCCAAGTCGCCCGATTTCAGCCATATTTCATCCTTAATGGGGGACTCTCACCGTGCGCACTTCCCGCCTCCTGGCCGCGTCCACGCTGGTGGCGCTCTCGCTCGGCGCCACGGTCGGCGCCGCCACCGCCGGCGCCGTCAGCGTCACCCCGACCCCGACGGCCACCGCGACCGCCACGGCCACCCCGTCGGCCACGGCCACGCCCAGCGCCACCGCGACCACCCCGGCCCCGACGGCCACCACCAAGCCGACCAAGCTCCCGACCCTGCCGGTGCCGACGCCCACCAACAGCGACCGCTGCCACGGCGGCGTCTACCAGAGCTCCCTGCTCAAGGTCACCGGTAGCGGCCTGTACGGCACCACCCTGGTCAAGGGCGGCCCGGCCGCCGAGATGACCATGACGTGGCAGAACAACAGCGGCGTCGACCTGCCGACCGTCCACAACAGCCTCTACGTCACCGACGAGTTCGGCGGGGACTTCCCGGTCCAGTGGAGCACCGAGTTCTTCGACGTCCAGCTGGACACCGGCTCCGGCTGGAAGCCCGCCAAGCTCGATGACCGGGATCTGCGTGTGCCCGACTTCAAGCTGGCCAAGGGCGAGAAGCTCACCTACAAGGTCCGGATCGCCGCCACCGCCAAGGCCCCGGTCGGAAAGTACGGCGCCAACTACGAGGCCGGGTCGGACGCCTTCGACAACGACAAGGTCCCGACCCCGGCCAACAACAAGCCGCAGGCCTGCACCCAGTTCCTCGACGACTATCTGGGCGAGTTCCACGTCGCCGAGGCCGGTGCCGCAACGGCCACCACCGCACCGGTCGCGACCGCCTCCCCCTCGCCCTCCGGCGGTCCGCACCTGGCCGAGACCGGTGCGAGCTCCGGCACCCTCCCGATCGCCCTCGGCGGCGCGGGCGTGCTGGCCGTGGGCGCGGGCACCCTGGTTGCCCTCCGACGCCGCAAGTCGGCCGCCCGAGGCTGACCCGCCCGCTCGGCGCCGAGGGGCGCGGACCGTCGGTCCGCGCCCCTCGGGCGTTTGCGGGACGTCCCGTCAGGACGCGGCCCGCAACAACGCGTCGTCCTGCCACTTCAGGATCTTGTCGAAGCTCACGATGGCCCCCCGCAAGGGGTGGTTGCGGAGTTGCACGTGGTCGGTGAGGGCGTGGATGAGGAAGAGGCCGCGGCCGGACTCGGCGGTGAGGTCGGGGAGGGTGTCGAGGTCGACCGGGCGGAGGGTGGGGGCCGTGGGGCGGCAGGGGAGGACGTGGGTGTCGTACGGGTGGTCGTCGCGGCGGGGGCGGTGGCCGGTGAGGACGCGGGCCGGGACGGTGGCCCGGCCGCGGCGGGAGCGGCGGGGCCCCCGGCCCGTCGCCGCCGGGCGGGTCGGCGCGGCGGCGACGGGGCGCCGGACCGGCGGGGCCGCGGGGGCCGGCAGGCCGGGCCCGGAGTCGGTGACCTCGATCCGCAGCCGGTCGCCGCTGATCGACGCGGTGACCTGGAAGCCGTCGTCGGGCCGCCCGGTGGCACCGTGTTCGACCGCGTTGGCGCAGGCCTCGCTGAGGGCGACGCCGAGGTCGTCGGCGATCTGCGGGTCGACGCCCGCCGTCGCCATGGCACCGAGCAGGATGCGCCGGGCCAGCGGCACGCTGGCCGGGTCGCGCTTGAGGTGCAGAGTCCACCAGATGTCCACGGGAGGTCCCTCCTGGCTGCGGCTCCACATACAACTAGGTATCTCCGGGCGATTCGGCGGTGAACCGTGCCCGGGGGCCGCTACCGCCCGTTCGGCGGATGGACTGGGGGACGGGGTCTGTGCCGAGCGGCGCACACCCGGTCCTGCACGCCGCTGCCGAAAGGGGCATTCGTAGGGATTTCCCACCCTCCCCGTGTCGGCGGCGTACGCAATGAGAGGATGGCCCGGCCATGACTGCCCTCGCTGCCGCCCCGTCCCCGGGCGCCCCCGGACCGGCCCAGCCGGTGGGGTCCGCCGCCTGGGACCTGCGGCTTGCCCGGGCCGTCCCGTTCGCGCTGGTCTGCACGCTGATAGCGGCCGCCGGGCACGCCCTCGCCGGTGGCGGGAACGTACCGGCGACCGCCCTGGCGGCGGGTTTCGCCGCGGTGCTGGCGTTCGCCGCGGTCTGTGGCGGCCGGGAGCGTTCGCTGGCGGGCATCGCCGGGGCGCTGGGTGCGGGGCAGCTCGGACTGCACTGCCTCTTCCACGGCTTCACCGGCCTCACCGGCCTCACCGGCTCCTCCGCGATGTCGGGCATGCACCACGGCGGTTCCGGTTCGATGACCGTTCCGCAGGTGGCCGGCCGGCTGATCTGCAACGAGGCCCGCCCGGGCACGCTGGTCGGCCTGCCCGGCAGCCCGACCCCGGAGCAGCTGGTCTCCTCCGCGGGCCTGGACCCGCACGCGTTCGCCGCCGCGCCGTGGTGGCAGACCGGCGTGTTCGGGATGACACCGTCGATGCTGGCCGGGCACCTGGCCGCCGCGCTGGTGGCGGGCTGGTGGCTGCGGCGAGGCGAGGCGGCGCTGTGGCGCCTGCTGCGGGTGGCGGCATCGACGGCCCGGGAGCACTGGGCGACGCCGCTGCGGTCGGCGTTCGCGCTGGTGGCCGTGCTGCTGCGCGGTCTGTTCGGAGTGGCCGGTCCGGTCCGCCGGTTCGGGGCCCGGGGCGGGGAGAGCCCGCTCCCGGCGGGTGCCGTGCTGCGGCACAGCGTGGTGCGGCGCGGGCCGCCGCGTGGGGCCTTCGCGTACTGATCCGCTTTCCCCGGCGGCCTGCGGGCCGTGCCGGGCGCGGGTGTGCGCACCGTCCGGGCCGTTTCCCGACCACCGGGTCCGGCCCCGAGGCTCTGCCCCCACACGTCCCCACGCGCGGCACCACGAGGCGCGGCCGAGGCGCGGCCCAGTCCGTCGCCCGGCCCCGGCCTGCCGCCGAGCTCCGATCGGAGACCCCGCATCATGCGTTCCCTTCCCACCCGCCGTCTCGCCGCCGTCGCCCTGGCCGCCGCCGCCTCCGTGGTGGCGCTGGCCGGCCCCGCTTTCGCGCACGTCACCGTGAACCCGGGTGCGGCCCCCCAGGGCGGCTACACGGCCGTGGACTTCCGGGTGCCGAACGAGAGCGACACCGCGAGCACGGTGAAGCTGGAGGTCAACCTCCCGCTGGACCACCCGCTGGCCTCGGTCCGGACCCTGCCGCTGCCGGGCTGGACGGCCACGATCGAGAAGTCGAAGCTCGACAAGCCGATCAAGGTGCACGGCAACGACGTCAACGAGGCCGTCTCCAAGATCACCTGGACCGCCGACGCCGGCATCAAGATCGCCCCCGGCCAGTTCCAGGAGTTCCGGGTCTCGCTCGGCCCGCTGCCGACCGACTCGGACAGCCTGGTCTTCAAGGCCCTGCAGACCTACGACAACGGCGACGTCGTCCGCTGGATCGACGAGACCAAGGACGGCCAGCCCGAGCCGGCCAAGCCCGCTCCCGTCCTGAAGCTCACCAAGGCCGCCGCCGGTGACGACGACCACGGCGTCACCGCCTCCCCCGCCGCGGGCGCCCACGGGGCCAGCTCGGACCACGCCGCCTCCTCTGACGGCGGCAGCAAGGCCAGTGACTCCACCGCCCGCACCCTCGGTGTGGTCGGCATCGTGGTCGGCGTGATCGGCACCGCCGTCGGCGTGCTCGGCCTGCGCCGCAAGAACGGCGGCTCCGCCTCCTGACCCCCGCGCCGGCGGGGCCGTACTCCCACCACGGGTACGGCCCCGCCGGCCGTCCACCGCGCACGATCGGAACCCGCATGTCCCGCACCGCCCGTCCTGCCCGCACCGCCCGCCTGGCCGGCGCGGCCGCCCTCGCGCTGGCCGCCGCCCTGACGCTGTCCGCCTGCGGCTCCTCCGGCGGCGGCTCCACCGCCGCGAAGGTCGTCCAGCAGAAGGAGGACACCCCGTACCAGGGCACCAAGCTGGCGAAGAACTTCGAGAAGCCGGACCTCCAGCTGACCGACACCTCCGGGCAGCCCTTCGACCTGCGGCAGCAGACCAACGGCAAGGCCACCCTGCTGTTCTTCGGCTACACCAGCTGCCCCGACGTCTGCCCGACCACCATGGGCGACATCGGCGTCGCGATGAAGGCGCTCTCCGCGGAGGACCGGCAGAAGATCAACGTCGTCTTCGTCTCCACCGACCCGCAGCGCGACACCCCCAAGGTGCTGCGCACCTGGCTGGACTCGATGGGCAGCGACTTCATAGGCCTCACCGGCGACCTGGCCAAGGTGAAGACCGCCGCCAGGTCGCTCGGCATCATGATCGAGGACCCGGTGGTCAACGCGGACGGCACGGTCACCTCGACCCACGGCGCACAGGTGCTGGCCTTCCTCCCCTCGGACGACAAGGCGCACGTGCTCTACATGAGCGGCACCGAGGAGAAGACCTACGAGCACGACCTCGCGCTGCTCGCCAAGGGGGTCGCGGCGTAATGGCGGGGAACGCAGCGCACCGCTTCCGGCGGACCGCCCTCACCGGTGCGGTGCTGGCCACGGTCCTGGGCGGCGGCGCCATCCTGGCCGCCTGCGGGACGGGCGGCCAGAGCGGCCCGGACGGTGCCGGCAGCGGGCCGGCCAGGCTCAGCGTCGCCGACTCCTACATCCCGCTGCCCCCGGCCGGCGGCATGGCCGCCGGCTACCTGACCGTCCGCAACGACGGCGGTCAGGACCAGCTGGTCAAGGTGACCAGCCCCGGCGCCGAGTCGGTCACCATGCACCGCTCGACCCCGTCGAGCATGGAGCAGGTCGACAGCCTGAACGTGCCCGCGCACGGTGCGCTGCAGTTCGCGCGCGGCGGCACCCACCTCATGATCATGGGCTGGCAGAAGGCCCCCGCCCTGGGCGACGAGCTCGAACTGGACCTCACCTTCGCCAAGTCCGGCACCATCTCGGTCAAGGTTCCGGTCAAGGAGCTCACCTACCGCCCCAGCCAGAGTTAAGGGGACCGTCACCATGCAGTCGGCCGGCCTGGAGAAGGCCTCGCACCGCCGGATCGCCGGGGTGCTCGGAGTGCTCGGCGCGTTGCTCGCGCTGATGCTCGCGGGCGCCGGACCGGCCTCCGCGCACGCCACCCTGGATTCCACCGACCCCCGGCAGAACTCGGTGGTCGCCACCGCCCCGTCGGAGGTCACGCTGACCTTCAGCGAGTCCGTGTCGCTCTCCCCGGACTCCGTCCGGGTGCTCGACCCGGCCGGCAAGGCCGTGGACACCGGCAACCCCGCGCACGCCGACGGCAGGGGCAACACCGCCCGGGTCGGCCTCAAGGGCGGGATCGCCAACGGCACGTACACCGTCGCCTGGCGGGCCGTCTCGGAGGACTCGCACCCGGTCGGCGGGGCGTTCACCTTCTCCATCGGCGCACCCTCGGACACCTCGGTGTCGGCCACCGCGCTGCAGGGCGCCAAGGCCGACGGCCTGGTCGCCGCCCTGTACGGCACCGGGCGCACCGTCGCCTACGCGGCGTTCGCGCTGCTGGCCGGCGTCGCCGCCTTCGTACTGATCTGCTGGCCGGCCGGCACCGCCCGGCGCCCGGTGCAGCGGCTGCTGATGACCGGCTGGACGGCACTGCTGGTCTCCACCGTCGCGGTGCTGATGCTGCGCGGGCCGTACGAGCGCGGCTCGGGGATCGGGCAGGCCTTCGACCTGTCGCTGGTGCGCGCCACCCTGGACGAGCGGATCGGCACCGCGCTGGCCGCCCGGTTGCTGCTGCTCGCGGCGGGCGGGGTGTTCCTGTCGCTGCTGGTCGGCCAGCTGGGGCAGCCGCCGCGGCCGCTCCCCGCGGAGCCCGCCGAGGACCGGCGCGTCGACGGCGGGGGCCGGGGTGCCGACGGCGGGGGCGAGGACGCCGAGGACGCCGAGCTGCGCGAGCTGGAGCAGCGGGCCGCCGAGCGGCCGCAGCGGGAGGCCCGGCTCGGCCTCGGCGTGGCCGGGCTGGTGCTGGCGGTCGCCCTCGCCGCGACCTGGGTCGGCGCCGACCACGCCTCGGTGGGCATCCAGGTCTGGCTGGCGCTGCCGCTCGGCATCCTGCACCTGATCGCGATGGCGCTCTGGCTGGGCGGGCTGGCCACGCTGCTGGTCGCGCTGCGCGAGGGCGTGGGCGCCGAGGTGGTCGACCGCTTCTCGAAGGTCGCCTTCGGCTCGGTGGCCGTGCTGGCCGCGACCGGGATCTACCAGTCCTGGCGGGGCCTGGGCAGCTGGGGCGCACTGACCGGCACCGAGTACGGGCGGCTGCTGCTGGTGAAGAGCGGCTGCGTGGTCGTCATGCTCGGCGTCGCCTGGATGTCGCGCACCTGGCTGGCCCGGCTGCGGTCGGCCCCGGCCGAGGCGGCGGAGGTCGAGCAGGCCGAGGTGCCGGAGCCGGTCGGCGTCGCGGCGCACGGCGAGGACCCGGTCCGCCGGGCGCAGCTGGACCGCCAGCGGGCCGCCCGGGAGAGCGCCGGGCGCGAGCGCGGGCTGACCCCGACCCGGGCCGGGCTGCGCCGCTCGGTGCTGGTCGAGGCACTGGTCGCGGTGGCGGTGCTGGTGGTCACCACGATGCTGACCAACTCCCCGCCCGGCAGGGTGGCGAGCGAGGTCACGGCCGGGGCCGCCGCGCCGGCCGCCGGCGGGGCCGCGGCCGCGCCGCAGACCGAGCCCGGCCGCACCGTCGAGCTCAAGCTCCCGTACGACACCAAGGGCCGGACGCCGAACGCCAAGGGCACCGCGACCGTCACCCTCAACCCGGCCCGGACCGGCCCGAACGAGGTGAAGCTCGCGCTGGACGGCGTGGACGGGCAGCCGGTGGACGTCCCCGAGGTGGAGCTCGCCTTCACCCTGCCGGACCGCGACCTCGGCCCGCTGCCGGTGGCGCTCACGCCGGAGGGCACCGGCCGCTGGAGCGGCACCGCACAGCTGCCGCTGGCGGGCACCTGGGTGGTGTCGGTGCAGGTCCGCTCCTCCGAGATCGACCAGACCACGCCGACCCAGCAGTTCAAGATCGGCTGACGGCGGTGGACGACGTGACGACGACGGACCCGGCCTCGACGGAACCCTCGACCGAACCGGCCCCGGTCGGGCAGACGGCGACCGGGCAGACCGCGACCGGGCAGACGGCGACCGGGCAGACGGCGACCGAACCGGCCCCGGTCGGGCAGGCCGCTGCGGACCGGACCGGCTTCACCCGGCGCGCCCTGCTCGGCACCGCCGGCGCCGGGCTGCTGGTCGGCGCCGGGGCGGGCGTCGCCGGGGCGGTCGCCCTGGACCGCGCCGACCGCGCCGCCGGTGCGGCACCCGCGAACGGCGCGCTCGGCGCCGCCCGGGTACCGTTCCGCGGCGAGCACCAGGCCGGGATCCTCGAACCGCAGCAGGCCCGGGTCCAGCTGGCCGCCTTCGACCTGGTCGACGGGGCGGGCCGGGACGGGCTGCACGCCCTGCTGCAGCGCTGGACAAAGGCGGCCGAGCGGCTGACCGCCGGGGAGCCGGCCGAGGAGTTCGACGACCAGGTCGCGCTGGACGCCGGCCCCTGCTCGCTCACCCTCACGGTCGGCTTCGGCGCCGGGCTCTTCGACAAGGCCGGACTGGCCGACCGCCGCCCGCCCGGGCTCGAACCGCTGCCCGCCTTCCCCGGCGACGCGCTCGACCCGGCCCGCGGTGACGGCGACCTGTTCGTCCAGATCGGTGCCGACGACGCGCTGGTGGCGGTGCACGCCCTGCGGGTGCTGCAGCGACTGGCGGCCGGGACGGCGGCGCTGCGCTGGCAGTCGGCCGGCTTCGCCCGTACCCCCGGGGCCGCCGCGCGGCCGGTGACCGGCCGCAACCTGATGGGCCAGGTCGACGGCACCAACAACCCGAAGCCGGGCGAGGACGGCTTCGCCGCCAAGGTGTTCTGCGCCGCCGGCGGCGACCAGCCGGGCTGGCTGGCCGGCGGCTCGTACCTGGTGTTCCGGCGGATCCGGATGCTGCTGGAGCACTGGGAGGCGCTCCCGGTGGACCGGCAGGAGCGGGTGATCGGACGGCGCAAGGCGGACGGCGCCCCGCTCGGCACGCCCGCCGGGGCCGGGGAGCACGCTCCGGTCGACCTGTCCGCCCAGGGCCCGGACGGCGCACTGGCGATCCCCTCCGACGCGCACATCCGGGTCGCCGCGCCGACGGCCAACGGCGGGGCGGCCATGCTGCGGCGCGGCTTCTCGTACCACGACGGACTGCTGCCGGACGGCTCGCCGGACGCCGGGCTGCTCTTCGTGGCCTTCCAGGCCGATCCGCGCAAGGGCTTCACCCCGGTACAGCGCAAGCTCTCCCGGGGCGACGGCCTCTCCCGCTTCCTGCGGCACGAGGCGAGCGGCGTGTACGCGGTGCCCCCGGCCGCGCCGGTCGGCGGGTACCTCGGCGGGCAGCTGTTGGAGGGGTAGCGTCAGGGGCCCGCCGGCCGATACCACAGGCGGTCCCGGTCAGTGGAACGCTTTCCTGCCGGGACCGCGGAATCGTTAGGGTGACTGTTTCGGCACCACGCGAACGCAGCACCCGAACGCACCACCCGAGCGCACCACGCGAACGCACCGGCCGAACGCGGCACCCGAGCGCACCACCCGTTCCATGCAGCACCTAGCTCCCACGGAGGCGTCATGTCGGCCACCCGCTACACCTACCTCGGCCCGGCCGGCACCTTCACCGAGGCGGCGCTGCACACCCTGCCCGAGGCGGCGACCCGCGAGCTGGTGCCACTGTCCTCGGTGGCGCTGGCGCTGGACGCGGTGCGCGGCGGAGAGGCCGCCGGGGCGTTCGTGCCGATCGAGAACTCGGTGGAGGGCGCGGTCACCGCGACCAACGACGAACTGGCCTCCGGCGCACCGCTGATGATCTACCGCGAGGTGCTGCTGCCGATCGCCTTCGCGCTGCTGGTCCGGCCGGGCACCGAGCTGTCCGGGATCAAGACGGTGACCAGCCACCCGGTGGCCCAGCCGCAGGTGCGCCGCTGGCTGGCGGCCAACCTGCCGGAGGCGACCTGGGAGTCGGCCGCCTCCAACGCGGACGGCGCCCGGCTGGTCGCCGAGGGCCGCTACGACGGGGCGTTCGCGGGCGAGTTCGCGGCGCCGATCTACGGGCTGGACCCGCTGGTCAAGGACATCGCGGACGCGAAGAGCGCGGCCACCCGGTTCGTCCTGGTGGGCCGCCCGGGCCGGGTCTCCTCGCCGACCGGCGCCGACAAGACCTCGATGGTGGTCTGGCTGCCGGACGACCACCCGGGCGCGCTGCTGGAGCTGCTGCAGGAGTTCGCGGTGCGCGGGGTCAACCTGATGCGGATCGAGTCCCGGCCGACCGGTGAGGGCCTGGGCAACTACTGCTTCCTGATCGACTGCGAGGGCCACCTCTCCGAACGCCGGGTGGCCGAGGCGATGATGGGGCTCAAGCGGATCTGCCCGCAGGTGCGGTACCTCGGCTCCTATCCGCGCGCCGACCGGCAGGTGTCCACCCACCGGCGGCCGGGGACCTCGGACGAGGATTTCACCTCGGCGGCGGACTGGCTCTCCCGCGCGCTCGACGGGCGCGGGGACATCTGAGACATCCGGGCGACACCTGCCGTCTTTCTGACCTTTTCCGACCGTTTTGGATCGGTCCGATCAGGCGGGGCGGACGACCGCACCCGTCATCCACAGATCGCCCCGGCACCGGCGGCCGCTGTCCACAGGCCTCCCCGCTGTCCACAGCCGGAAGTTATCCACAGGCCTGGGGATGAGTCGACAAACCGGTATAGCCATTACCCAGAACCGGTCGGATCATCGGTTTGCGTCGCAGAGATGACTAATCGGACCAGAGTCACCCGCTTGCCAGCAAATCACCCGTCTGAGTACTTCAATTCCCTCACTCGGGAAGGTCGAATGAGGTTTGAAACCTCAATTCCCTGGTTCGGTCGCGCGGAGGGTGACCCTCCCCTTCGATCCACAACCCCGGCCCCCGGCCTGTGGATAACCCGCCCGAAGAGCGTTCCCCTCAGGAGTTATCCACAGGATCGGGGCGGTTATCCCCAGGGGAAAACCGGTACCGGTGGAGGAACGCCCGACCGGTACGCTTGGGCCTGTGATTGACCTTCGCCTGCTCCGTGAGGACCCTGACCGAGTGCGCGCCTCGCAGCGCGTCCGTGGCGAGGACGTCGACCTGGTCGACGCCCTCCTCTCCGCCGACGAGCGGCGCCGGTCCTCGGGCAGCCGCTTCGACGAACTGCGCAGCGAGCAGCGGGTGCTCGGCAAGCAGGTCGCCCAGGCCAAGGGCGACGAGAAGGCCGCCCTGCTGCAGCGCACCAAGGACCTGGCCGCCGAGGTCAAGGCCGCGGACGCCGAGCAGGGTGCCGCCAAGGAGGAGGCAGACCGCCTGCTCCGCTCGCTGGCGAACCTCATCGACCCGGCCGCCCCGGTCGGCGGCGAGGAGGACTTCGTCACCCTCGAGGAGATCGGCACCCCGCGCGACTTCGCCGCGGAGGGCTTCGAGCCGCGTGACCACGTCGAGCTCGGCCAGATCCTCGGCGCGATCGACACCGAGCGCGGCGCCAAGGTCGCCGGTGCCCGCTCCTACTACCTGACCGGCGTCGGCGCGCTGCTGGAGCTCGCCCTGGTCAACATGGCGATCGCCCAGGCCACCGCGGCCGGCTTCACCCCGATGATCACCCCGACCCTGGTCCGCCCGGCCGCCATGGACGGCACCGGCTTCCTCGGTCAGGCCGCCGAGAACGTGTACCACCTCGCCGAGGACGACCGGTACCTCGTCGGCACCAGCGAGGTCCCGCTCGCGGCGTACCACATGGACGAGATCCTCGACGCCGACAAGCTGCCGCTGCGCTACGCCGGCTACTCGTCCTGCTTCCGCCGCGAAGCCGGCACCTACGGCAAGGACACCCGCGGCATCATCCGCGTCCACCAGTTCGAGAAGGTGGAGATGTTCGTCTACACCACGCCCGAGGACGCCGAGAACGAGCACCGCCGCCTGCTCCAGTGGGAGAAGGACTTCCTCAACGCGCTGGAGCTGCCGTACCGGGTCATCGACGTCGCCTCCGGCGACCTCGGCGCCTCGGCCGCGCGCAAGTTCGACATCGAGGCCTGGATCCCCACCCAGGGCAAGTACCGCGAGGTCACCTCGACCTCCAACACCACCGAGTACCAGGCCCGTCGGCTGTCGATCCGGATGCGCGAGGAGGGCAAGACCCGCCCGCTCGCCACCCTGAACGGCACCCTGGTCGCCATCCCGCGCACCATCGTGGCGATCCTGGAGAACCACCAGCAGGCCGACGGCTCCGTCGCCGTTCCCGAGGCGCTGCGCCCGTTCCTCGGCGGACGGACCGTCCTCCAGCCGGTCAAGTAGGCCCGGCTCCCGGTGCGGGGAGCTTCCGCACCGCCCGCACCGCCCTGCACCACCCGCATGACCCGCACCACCCGCAACTCCCGGGAGACGACCGGCCCATGAGCACCACCAGCCCCAGCCCCGTCTCCCCGGAAGGCACCCGCGGCGGTGGCGACCTGCCCTACCGGCTGGTCGCCACCGACCTCGACGGCACCCTGCTGACCAGCGAGGAGACCGTCTCCGAGCGCACCCGCGCCGCCCTGGCCACGGCCACCGGCGCGGGCGCGCTGCACATCATCGTCACCGGCCGCTCGGCCGTCTGGGCCCGCCCGGTCTTCGACGAGATCGGCTACACCGGGATAGCCGTCTGCGGCCAGGGCGCCCAGGTCTACGACGCCGGCGCGCACAAGCTGCTCACCTCGCTCACCCTGGACCGCCGGCTCGCCGCGCTCGCCATCGAGAAGATCGAGGCCGAGACCGGCCCGCTCGCCGTCGCCGCCAACCAAGACGGCCTCGACGGCCAGGTCCTGGCCGGCCCCGGCTACGAACTGCTCATCGGCTCCGACCTGCCCGTCGTCCGGGTCGACCGCGGCGGACTCCTCGCCTCCCCGGTCAGCAAGCTCTACATCCAGCACCACGCGCTGACCGACGACGCCCTCGCCGAAGCCGCCCGCCGCGCGGCCGGCGACCTGGTCGGCGTCGTGATGGCCGGCCCCGGAGTCGTCGAACTGCTCCCGCTCGGCCTGTCCAAGGCCACCGGACTGGCCGTCGCCGCCCGCCGCCTGGGCCTGCGCGCCGCCGACACCATCGCCTTCGGCGACATGCCCAACGACGTCCCGATGTTCGGCTGGGCCGCCCACGGCGTCGCCATGGCCAACGCCCACGAGGAACTCCTCGCCGTCGCCGACACCGTGACCGCCGGCAACGACGAGGACGGCGTCGCGGTTGTCCTGGAGCGCCTCTACCCGCCGCGCTGACCGGGCCTGGCGGCCCGTGGAGTCCGGGAAGTCCGGGGATTCGGGAGGGCGCGGGGTCACCCGGGAGTGACATGCGCTCCCGTCCGTGGCCTTCCGCCGCGCGCAGATGGGGCGGGCGGCGTGTCGGTGGTGGGCGTTCACGGAGTGTCCCCGCGACCAGTTGTAGGATGACCGGGCAAGTAGTTGTAGGATGACCTACGACTGGTGTTGGCGGCTTCGGTGGCAGAGGGAGGTCCGGAATGAGCGGCGAGGGCAGCAGCCTGCAGGCGGCCGGACGGCGATCCCTGGTGGACACCGCGATCGACCAGCTGCGGGAGCAGTTGGCCGGCGGGGTCTGGCCGGTGGGGTCGCGGATTCCCACCGAGCACGAGCTGGCCGAGCAGCTGCAGGTCGGGCGGAACACCGTGCGGGAGGCGATCCGGGTGCTGGTGCACGCCGGAATGCTGGTCTCCCGCCAGGGCGAGGGGACGTTCGTCCGCTCGACCAGCGACCCGGCCTCCGTCCTGCGCGGCGTCCAGCGTTCGGGCATCCGGGACGTCCTGGAGGTCCGCGCGGCGCTGGAGGCCGAGGGCGCCCGGCTGGCCGCGCTGCGGCACACCCCCGAGGACATCCGGCGGATGCGGGCCGCACTGGCCCGCGAGGCCGAGGTGTTCGCGGCGCACCCCGAGCGGGCGAGCCGCGAGGCCACCGTCGAGCACGACCTGGAGTTCCACACCGCCGTCGTCGAGGCCGCGCACAACCCCGCGCTGACCGAGGTGTACCGCTACTTCGGCGCCTCCGTCCGCGAGGCGATGACCTCCGCCTTCGGCGACCACGACATGCCCGAGGCGGTCGTGGCCACCCACGAGGCACTGGTCGACGCGATCGAGAGCGGTGACCCGGACCGGGCCGAGGCGGCGTGTCGTTCGCTGCTCGCCGAGCCGACCGCGGCCGTCGAGCAGCTGCTCGCGGCCATCGCGGCCCGGAAGTAGGACGGCGCGAGCCTCCGCCTTCCCGCCCGCATCCACGCACATCCAGGAAAGAACAGCACACCCATGGCCGTCACCCGTGCCCAGCAGCCGGTTGTCACCACCCCTGCTCCGCTCCCCGTCCGCTCCCGGCTGGCCCATCCGGTCCTGCTGCTGACCGGCATCGTGCTGGTCGCGCTGAACATGCGGGCCTGCCTGGCCGCGATCTCCCCGATGGTCAACGAGATCCAGCGGACCCTCGGCCTCTCCGCGACCGCGAGCGGCCTGATCACGACCGTGCCGGTGCTGTTCCAGGGGGTCGGCGCCCCTCTCACCCCCCGCCTGACCCGCCGCTTCGGCGCCGAGCGGGTGGTGCTGGGCGCGGTGCTGGTGCTGGGCGCGGGCGTGCTGCTGCGGGTGCTGCCGTCGGTGGCGGCGCTGTACGCGGGCTGCGTGGTGATCGGCGTGGCCATCGCGGTGCTGAACGTGTCGATGCCGGGCCTGGTCAAGCGGGAGTTCCCGGACCGCGCGGCGACCATGACCGGCGTCTACTCGACCACCATGCTGGTCGGGGCCACGCTCGCCGCCGGCACCTCCGTCCCGCTGGAGCACGTGCTCGGCGGCGGCTGGCGGGCCTCGCTCGGCTCCTGGTCGCTGCTCGCGCTGGTCGCGGCGGTGGCATGGCTGCCGCAGGTGCTGCGCGGCCGTCAGGAGCGGGGGGCGGTGGCCGCGGCGGCGACGCCGAGCAAGCCGATCGAGGGCCTCTGGAAGTCCCCGCTGGCCTGGCAGATCAGCCTCTTCATGGGCATCTCGTCGCTGCTGGTGTACACCCTGGTGGCCTGGATGCCGACCATCCTGGCCGACCACGGCATGGACCGCGGCCAGGCCGGCCTGGTCTTCGCCTTCTCCAACCTGGTTCAGGTGGCCGGTGCCTTCCTGGTGCCGCTGATGGCCGGTCGGATGACCAGCCAGCGCCCCCTGGCGGTGACGATGGCGGCCCTGAACGGGCTGGGCATCGCGATGCTGCTGGTCGCCCCGGTGTCCGCGGCGTGGGTGTCGGCGACCGTCCTCGGTGTGGCCCAGGGCGGTTCGCTGGGCCTGGGCCTGGCGTTCATCGTGCTGCGCACCGGCAGCGCGGCCGGTGCCGCCCAGCTGGGCGGGATGTCGCAGGCGATCGGCTACCTGGTCGCCGCGGCCGGCCCGGTCGGCGCCGGTGCGCTGCACCAGCTCACCGGCGGCTGGGAGACCACCCTGGCGCTGATGCTGGTGCTGGTCGTGGTGGTCGGCGCGGCCGGCTGGGGCGCGGGCCGCAACCGTACGCTCTGAGGCCCTGAGGCCCCCTTCGCACGGCGCTTCGACGGCGCTCCGGACCGCTCCACGGCGGACCGGAGCGCCGTTCGGCTTCCTGTCGTGTGACCCGCCTGCCGGGCTCAGTCCTCGCCGGCCAGGGTCAGTCCGGCCAGCTTCACCGAGGCCAGCACCGTCGCCCCGACGGTGACCACCAGCAGCAGCGGGACGGCCGCCCCGAGCGAGACGTCGGCGCCGATCGCGGTGTCCCCGGCGACGGCCTCGGCCACCGCCCGGCCCCACTGCTGGACGCTCAGGGTCCGAGCGCCCTCGACGAAGTTGCCGACCACCGACTCCCAGATCAGGGCGTAGCCGAGCCCGGCCACCACGGCGTGCCGGGTGACCACGCCGAGCAGCAGGAACAGCGCGCTGTACGCGGCCCCGGCGACCATGACCGCCACGGTGTAGCCGAGCACCATGCCGTCCCGGTTGCCGTAGAGGATCAGCCCGGACAGCATCGTCGGGACGACCGAGAACAGCCAGGTGACGCCGATCGCGACGGCCAGCTTGGTGGTGATGATCCGCCAGCGCGGGAGCGGCTTGGCGAGCAGGTAGACGATCGAGCCGTCGTCGATCTCGGTGGCGATGGCGCCGGTGCCGACCACCAGGCCGAGGATCGGGACCAGGGTGCCGAGGCCGAGCTGGCCGAGGATCTTGACGGTCAGCCCGTGCGCGTCGGCGGTCGACCCGCTCGCGAGGGCGGAGACGAGCAGCAGCAGCGCGGGGACCACCAGCAGCAGGAGGCCGCGTCGGCGGCCCAGCAGCCCGCGCAGGGTGAGCCTGGCGACGGTGGGGTTCATGGTCGGTCGGCCCCTTCCTGGGCAGCAACGGTCACAGCGGCGGTCACAGCAGCGGTCGCGGCGGCGGTCACGCGGAGACCAGGTACGAGAAGACGCTCTCCAGCGACTCGTCGGCCGGGGAGACGGTGTACAGCCGGATGCCGGCTTCCCGGGCGACCTTGGGCAGCAGGGTGGTGAAGCCCTGGAAGTTGACCGCCTCGATCCGCAGCGCCCGCTCCCGCTCGTCCACCTCGATGCCGGTGGTGGAGCCGTCGGCGATCAGCGCGGCGGCGAGCCGGCGGTCGTCGCTGGAGCGGACCAGGTAGCGGTGGGGGCGGTCGGTCATCAGCCGGCGGATCCTGCGGAAGTCGCCCGAGGCCGCGTGCCGCCCGGCCACCACCACCTCGATGTGCCGGGCGAGTTGCTCGACCTCCTCCAGGATGTGCGAGGAGAACAGCACCGTGCGGCCGTCCGCGCCGAAGCGGCGCAGCAGCTCCATCAGCTGGAGCCGCTGGCGCGGGTCCATGCCGTTGAAGGGCTCGTCCAGCAGGAGCACGGAAGGGTCGTGGACGAGTGCGGAGGCCATCTTGACCCGCTGCTTCATGCCCTTGGAGTACGTCCCGGTGCGGCGGTCCTTGGCGTAGGCCATCTCCACCAGGTCCAGGGCCCGGCGGGCGGCGGCGCCCGGCTGGGGCAGGCCGTGGAGTTCGGCGTTGGCGAGGACGAACTCCCAGCCGGTCAGGTAGTCGTACATCGACTCCCGTTCGGGGACCAGTCCGATCTGCCGGTAGACCTGCTGGTTGCGCCAGATCGGCGCGCCGTCCAGGGTGACCGTGCCGCTGGACGGCGCGAGGAAGCCGCTCATCATGTGGATGAGGGTGGACTTGCCCGCGCCGTTGGGCCCGAGCAGGCCGGTGATGCCGGGGCCGACGGCCATCGTGATGTCGTTGACCGCGACCACGTTCCCGAACCAGCGGGACACCTTGTCGATGCTGATGGTGGCCATGCCGCCCTCTCTCAAACCTTCTTGTAGCGGCTCAGCAGCAGCCGGTACGAGCCGACCACCAGGGCCGCGGCCACCAGTGCGAACACCGTCAGGCCGAGCCCGCCCGGGGCGTGCCGGCGGTCGAAGCCGGTGCCGAGGTCGAACAGCTCGTTGACCAGGGACTCCACCAGGTTGGTGGGCGAGATCAGCGACGTCCACTGCGCGGTGTCGGAGCCGGTGGTGCTCGGGTCGCTGATGCCGACCGCGACGGCGGCCACCGCGGCGCTGATCGCCAGGTAGCCCATGATGGCGGCGACGCCGAAGCCCCGGCGCGGGGTGGCGGCGGCGATCACCAGCGCCAGCGAGGTCGGCACCAGGGCGTACAGCACGGCCGCGCACAGGCCGTACAGGAGATGCCCGGTGTTGTACGAGAAGTCCATCCCGCCGAGCAGGGCACCGAGGTACAGCACCAGCAACGGGGCCGTCATCAGCAGCAGTTGGGCGCAGACCATGGCCGCGAACTTGGCCCGGACGTAGTCGGTGCGGGTGATCGGGCGGGAGAAGTAGAGCGGCACGGTCTGGTACCGCAGATCCCGCGAGAGCAGCACCGGCGCCTGGGAGGCGAGGAAGACCGAGATCACCAGGTTGAGGCTGGCGAGGTAGCCCGCGTACTCGACGGGCAGTTCGTCGCGCTTCAGGGTGATCGCGACGGCCACGAAGATCATGGCGGGCACGGTGACCACGCCCAGCACCAGCATCGGCAGCACCTTGGACTTGCCGGAGCGGCCGAGTCCGTACGTGGCGCGCAGGCTCTGGGTGAAGAGCGCGCGGGTGGCGTAGCCGCGGCCGAGCCGGGGGCCGGTGTAGCCGCGGTAGCCGATGTCGTGGATGACGCCGGTGTCGGCGGGCCTGGTCTCAGGAGGCAGCGACATCGTCCGAACCTCCCCTGCTGTCCTGGGTGTTCCCGTCGTGCCGGCCGTCGTGGCCGGCCTGGTCGTCCCGGTTCTCGGTGAAGAGTTCGGCGACCCGGTGCCGGCGCTGTTCCAACCGGACCAGGCCGAGGCCCAGTTCGGCGACGGTGTCGCGGATGGTGTCGTACGTCGACTCGTCGGCCAGCCGGACCAGCACCAGGTGCGAGCCCTCGGACTGGACGTCGACGCCGGCCGCGGCGAGGCGTTCGCGCACCAGCGCGGCGGGCTCGACCGCGTGGTCCTCCGGGTGGTCGGTGACCTCGACCGCGAGGACGGCCGTCGCCTCGGTGAAGGAGGCGGTGGAGGAGGAGCGCAGCAGCTTGCCGCCGTCGATGACGACCAGGTGGTCGCAGGTGCGTTCCAGCTCGCCGAGCAGGTGGGTGGTGACCAGCACCGAGATGCCGAAGTCGGTGTGCACGCGGCGGATCAGGCCCAGCATCTCGTCCCGGCCGGCCGGGTCGAGGCCGTTGGTCGGCTCGTCCAGCAGCACCAGCCTGGGGTCGTGCACCAGCGCCTGGGCGAGCTTCACCCGCTGCTTCATGCCGGTCGAGTACCCGCCCATCGGCCGGTACCGCTCCTCGTAGAGGCCGACGTGCCGCAGGGTGTCCGCGGTGCGCTCACGCGCGGCGGTGGCGGGCAGGCCCGCCATCCGGGCCATGTGCACGACGAACTCGGTGGCGGAGACGTCCGGCGGCAGGCAGTCGTGCTCGGGCATGTAGCCGACCCGCTCGCGGATCTCGGAGCCCCGGGTGGCGATGTCCAGGCCGAGGACCTCGCCGCGGCCGGACGTCGCCGGGGCGAGCCCGAGCAGGATCTTGATCAGTGTGGACTTGCCCGCCCCGTTGGCCCCGACCAGCCCGACCACCCCGGGCTGCACCTCGACGGTGAGCTGGTCGAGGGCGGTGACCCGGGGGAACCTCTTGGTGAGGCCGTCCGTCTTGATGACAGCTGTGGACACGCCCATCAAGGTAACGGCCTTGCCCGGTACGGGTCATGAGCTGGAATGACGAGCCCGTCTGCTGCTGCGGTATGACGTCGGGGCTCCTCTCCCCTAGGGGTTCGCTCGGGTGCGCGAACGGCGCCGAGCGGCTCGACGTGGGGCGAGCGGCCCGGCGCCGTGTCCGGCCCGGCTCAGGAGTGCGCGCGCTCCCACAGCTCGGTGACCTTGCCGGAGGCGTCGATCGCCACCTTGTAGTCGCCGACCGAGCAGGGGTACGAGCCCTTCTCGTTGTAGGGGGTGGCGATGCACTCGTTGATGTGCTTCACCAGGTCGGCCAGGTTGACGTCCTTCGGCGCGGTCAGCACCGAGCTCAGGTGCCCCTTGGCGGTCGGGGCGAACGCGGCGGTCTTGTCGGCACCCACCGGCTCGAAGCCGACGTCGTTGACGCCGCAGACGTCCTTGGTCTCCTTGTAGACCAGGGTGGCCGCGGTGGTGCCCTTCACCGGGTAGATCCACTTCTGGCCGGCCGGCAGCGGGCCGTGGGTGCAGAAGCCCTCGGGCTCACCGGAGGCGCCGGGGGTGCCGGTCGGCGCGGCGGGCTTCCCGCTGCCGCCCGGGGCCGCGGGCTTGCCGGAGCCGGCCGGAGCGGCGGTGGGCGACGCCGGAGTCGCGGCGGTCGGGGCGGCCGTCGCGGTGGTCGACCCGCTTCCCGCGCCCTGGTCCGACGAGTCGTCCGGTCCGCAGGCCGCGAGACCGAACGCGGCGGTGGCGACCAGAGCGGTGGCGAGCAGTCTCCTGGAAGCAGACATGGCGAAGGAACCCCCGTTGTAACGCATGATCAGATTGAAGGTGCGGCGGACAGACTAGCGCCTCGCCCCGACGCCGACCCGGGGAATCACCGCCCCGTCCGTCGCGGCCCTCCCGCCGGGCCCCCCGCCGCGACGGCGCCCCGGCGGGACGGGGATCAACCCAGCTGCGCCAGGCCCTCGGTGGCGATCCGCTCGAAGACGGCGAGGTCGTTCTCGAAGATCGAGTCCGGGACCGGCCAGTGGATCACCAGCTCGGTGATGCCCAGCTCCTGGTACGCCCCCGCCCAGTCGACGAAGGCGTCCAGCGACTGCAGCGGCTTCTCCGCCGTCGAGCCCTGCAGCAGCACCTTCTCGAGCGTGGCCACGTCCCGGCCCTTCGCCTCGCAGGCCGCCGTCAGCTTCTCGATCTGCTTGGCGATCACCTCGGGCGCCTGCTGCACCGGCACGTCCGCCGGGCCGCGCGGGTCGCCGAACGTCACCCAGCCCTGGCCGTACTCGGCCGCCAGCTTCAGCCCGCGCGGGCCGGTCGCGGCGACGTAGAACGGCACCCGCGGCGTCTGCACGCAGCCGGGGATGTTCCGCGCCTCGACCGCCGAGTAGTAGGCGCCCTCGCGCGTCGTGGCGTCGGTGCGCAGCAGCTCGTCCAGCAGCGGCAGGAACTCGCCGAACCGGTCCGCCCGCTCCTTCGGCGACCACGCCTCCTGCCCCATCGCCGTCGCGTCGAAGCCCGTCCCACCGGCCCCGATGCCCAGCGTCAGCCGCCCGCCGGACACGTCGTCCAGCGTGATCAGCTCCTTCGCCAACGTCACCGGGTGCCGGAAGTTCGGCGAGGTGACCAGTGTGCCCAGCCGCAGCCGCTCGGTCGCCGTCGCGGCCGCGGTCAGCGTCGGCACCGACCCGAACCACGGCTCGTCCCGGAAGCTCCGCCAGGACAGGTGGTCGTAGGTGTACGCGGCGTGGAAGCCGAGGTCCTCGGCCCGCCGCCAGATCTTCTGCCCCTCGCTCCACCGGTGGATGGGGAGGATCACCGTGCTCAGTCGCATGCCGCCGACCCTACGGTAGCCGTCAGCGGCCGGCGCCCTCCGACCGGTGCGGACCGGCGCCCGGCCGGATTCAACGCTGCAGCCAGCCCAGCAGGGTCGTCGCCGTGAACACCGTGCCCGACGCCAGACAGACCGCGCGCGGGGTCAGCCACCCGGGGCCTTCCCGGACTGGCCCCAGCTGCTGGGGCTGCGGGACCGGAGCCAGCAGCGCGTCTGCGAAGGCCTGGGCGGTCGGCGGTCGGTCCGCCGGCTCGGCGGACATCGCGGTCCGTAGCAGCAGGGCGACGTTCGGCGGGAGCTCCACTCCGGCGGGGAGCGCCGGCAGCGTCGAGGCGGTCGGCTGGCCGGTCATCAGGGCTGTGGCGCGTCCGCCCGGGCCGAACGGCTTCTGCCCGGTCAGCAGCTCGTAGGCCACGACGGCCAGCGCGTACACGTCGGCTCTCCCGTCGAACCCGCCGGTCTGGAAGGCCTGTTCCGGTGCCATGTACGCGGGCGTGCCCGTGGTCACCGTCAGCCCGGACGCGTCGGCCAGCTGCTTCGCGCTGCCCAGATCCGCCACCAGCACCGCGGCGGGCGCAGGGCCGGTGGCGAGCAGAAGGTTGGACGGCTTGACGTCGCGGTGCACCACGCCCGCCTCGTGCAGGACCTGGACCGCGTAGCCCGCCTCCGCGGCCAGCCGCAGCGCCTCCTGCGGGTCGCACTGCCCGACCCGGTCCGCCAGGGTGCCGCCGCGCACGTGGTCCATGACGAAGTAGGGCCGGTCCTCCTGCACCCCGACGTCGTGCACCCGGACCACCCGCGGGCTGGCGATCCGGCGCAGCAGCCTCGCCTCCGCCAGGAACCGCTCGCGCACATCGGCGTTGGCGGCCCAGTTCTCGGCCAGCACCTTCACCGCGACCTCGGTGTCGAGCTCCGGATCGTAGGCCTTCCAGACCGTCGCGAAGGAGCCGGCTCCGAGCCGCTCCAGGAGGAGGTAACGGCCGAGCTTGCGCATGTGGCAGCATTTTGCCGGAGTCGGGGGGAGTGCGGAACTCCCGTTCGGCGGGTGGGGTGCCAGACGGGACGAAACGGGGGGATCCGGGTGTTCGAAGAAGGTGAGCTGGAACGGCTCGTGGCGGCTGCTCAGGCGGGGGACCCGGGATCGAGGGAGTACCTGCTGGCCAAGCTGCGGCCGGTGGTGCTGCGCCGCTGCTCGCGCTTCCTGCCCCACCACGCCGACGCGGAGGAGGCCGCGCAGGACGCGCTGCTGTCCATCAGCACGCACCTGGGCGAGTACGGTGGCCGCGGCTCCTTCCTGGGCTGGGTGACGGTGATCGCCTCGAACGCCGCCCGGTCCACCTACCGCTCGATGCGCCGGCGCGCCGAGGACAGCCACGCCGACCTCCCCGAGTCCGTCGACCCGCGCACCACCAGCGTCATCGCCGGGACCCGGCTCGACCTGATGGAGGCGCTGGCCGCGCTGGAGCAGCAGCACCCCACCCTGGTGGAGGCCTTCGTGCTGCGCGACCTGGGCGACCTGACCTACGTCCAGGTGGCCGAGGAGCTGGACGCCCCGATGAGCACGGTCAAGGACCGCATCGACCGGGCCCGCCGCTTCATGCGCGAGCGCCTGGTCACCGGTCTGTGAACGGCCGTCCCGCAGCGGGCGGCGGCCACGCCGTCGTCCGGCGCCGGTCCGCCGTCGCCGCCCTGGTGGCCGCCGCCGCGCTCGGGCTGGCGACCGGCCGATACGTCCTGCCGCCGCCCCCCGGAGCCACCGCGCACCCGGCAGCGGAGTCGGGTGCCACGGCCGGCGGGGTGTCCCCGGGTGTGTCCGCTCTCGCGACGCCCGGCGGGTCCGTCCCGACGCCCGCGTCCTCGGGCTCCGGCTCCGGCTCCGGCTCCGGCTCCGGCTCCGGCTCGCCGACCGGTGCGACCGGTGCGACCGGGCCGGTGACGACCGCGAACCTTCTGGGACCCGCGGCGTTCGGCCCGGACCTCGACACCGGACAGATCCACGTCACCGACCGGTACGGCGACGGGTCCTACGCCAACGCGGCCTGCACCGGCGAGAAGACCCTCGGTCAGACCCTGGGCGGGCCCGGTGCCCACTTCCGCGGACTGATGACCAGCCCCCGCACCAGCCCGGACGACCGCACAGTGTCCGCCGAGAGCGGCGGCCAGGTCGCCCGCGAGGTCGCCGCCGACGCCCGGAGCCCTTCCCTGGCGCAGAACTTCAACGAACGCCTGTGGCTGGAGGAAGTGCCCTGCCAGGAGCAAACGCCAGGGCACTGGGTCTACGGAAAGACCACGACGCTGCAGCTCGCCCCGGACGTCACCGCACGCTGGATGGGCGTCTACCAGGGATCGCTCAACACCACCGGCAGTGCGCCCGAGGGCGTGGAGCCCTGCGGCGGCATCGCCGTGCTGCGCAGCGGCAGCCACTACGGAGTGCTGGAGGTCCACGCCTGCCTGGGCACGGCCGCGATGGACCGCGTCGTCAGGGCCGCTCTGTCACAGCTGTGAAACAGCGGGTCGAGACTCCGACTTTCCCTCCTCCGGCGGCATCTCCCCGGTTGTACGAGGACGCAGCAGGCGTCCCGACCAGCAGGGGGACCAGATGACCGAGAACCGGACTGTCCAGCAGAAGTCCGTCCGCCGCAACCGGGTCGCCGCCGCGGCCTGCTTCGCCGCCGCACTGATCACGGCCAGCGTCGTCGGCACTCAGTCGGCCACCGCCGACGGGACCGCGCACAACGCCTCGGGCGCCGCCCGCCCGGCTGCGGGCGCAGCGGCCGGACTCGGCTCCGCCGGCCTCGTCCAGAGCGAGGACTTCCAGAAGGGCCTGAACCCGGTCGGCGCGACCGTTTCGCTGACCGGACGCCAGGGGCTGTCCGCGTGCTCCGGCGAGGAGACGATGCGCGACCTGACCAAGGACAAGGCCACCGCGTACGCGTCCGTGAACTGGACCTTCGACACCCCCGGCATGCTGATCGAGTCGGCCGCGAGCGCCCCCACCGGGGCCGAGGCCGCCACCTGGGAGAAGCAGCTCGTCGCGCTCGTCCAGGACTGCCAGGACGAGCCCGCCGGCCACTGGCACTACGGCGCGGCCCACACCCTGACCGCCGCCGGCGGCACCGGCCGCTGGTACCCGGCCTACAACGGCGACGGCACCGTCAGCGGCGGGGTCGCGGTCCTGCGCAGCGGCACCAGGGTCGCCATCGTCGAGCTCACCGGCCGGCCCACCGACGCCCCGGCCTACGTCGAAGGCATCGCCACCGCAGCACTGAACCGCCTCCACTCCTGAGCCGGTGATCCATCGGGCGGGCCCGACTCGAGCTCCGAGAACGACCTGACCGTCTTCGAGGAGATCGCCCCCGAGGGCCTCGCCCAGCCCGACTGAGAGTCACCGCCGGAGCGGGCCGTTCACCACCCGAGCGCGCTCCGGCGACCTCCGGGCGGGCCGTCACAGGCCGCCGCCGATCCGGTCCGCAGGTCAGGCCGTGATGCATGAAGAAGGATCGACCGAGGTGACCAGCGTGCCCAGCTGCTGCGGCAGCCCGGACTTGATGCCTTCGGAAGATCTCCTCTGGGTACCCGGCGGAGCTTCGGTCCCTGGCGAATCCCCGTTCGGGTGAAATCCTGGCGAGAGCGCCGGCTGCACGAGACCATGAAGTACGGTTCCGTACGCCGTCGGGTGAGATGTGGGAGGTGCCGCCGTGTCTTACGAGCCGAAGCTCGCTGCCGCGCTGTCCGGCGCCACCCTGCGCCAGCTGTCTCACTGGCGCAGGGCCGCAGGCCCGCGTGGTGCCGTCCTCGTGCCGGAGATCTCCGCCTCCCGGCCGATCCTCTACTCATTCCGGGATGTCGTCGCGCTTCGCATCTGCGTGAGACTGCGGGAGGAAGCGTCGCTCCAGAAGATCCGCCGCGCTCTGGGCACCTTGCGCGACGATCTCGACGAACGCGAGCATCTGTCCAGGTACCGGCTCGTGGCCGGCGACGGCACGATCTATCTGGCGGACCCGGATCACGCCGTGGACCTCGTGTGCAAACGAGGCAACGTGGTCATCCACGAAATGGTCGATGTCCTCCGACCGTTCTATCGAAACGGCCGACAGATTCCGAACCTGCTGCGTCCCAGGAACCACCTGTCCGTCGATCCCCTGGTCCGGGGTGGTGAGCCGGTGATCGAAGGAACGCGGATTCCCGCTTCGGAGGTCGCTGCTCTTCTGAGGGACGGCGTCCGACCGGAGTCCGTCCGGGACTTCTACCCCGGCGTCACTCCCGAAGCAGCTCGTGATGCGGCCGACTTCACCGACTACGTCGACAGCTACTCGGACGAGGGCCCCCGGCAGGCCGCCTCTTGAGGATCCTGCTCGACGAGAATGTCCCTTTGCCGTTGGCTCATATGGCCCGATTGCTACTGAAGCAACACGAACTCCAACACGTGGCAGAGATCGTCGGCTGGGCGGGTACCAAGGACATCGACCTCTACGCGCGAGCCGCCTCAGCCGGGTTCCAGGTCGTGATCACCAACGACACCAAGCAGATGGCTCGCCCCCTGGAGGTCGCGGCGATCGCCGAATCAGGGCTGCACAGGATCGAGTACCGCCACAACCACAAGCACGGTGGCCTCGTGGGTCTGGGCGCGGCTGTCGCCACCGTCTGCGCCGGCCTGCCGCATGCATTGACCGAGCTCGAACGTGCACCGGGCCAACTTCTGATATCCCTGACCTCGATCGACCCGTCGCATCAGAGCCGACTGCGGATCGTGGATCCCTCCACGATTCCTCCGAAGCACTGGCCCACGTCCGGGAGTGCCTGAGGGGCAGGGCCGGCTGCCCGCTGGACGAGCTCCTCGTCGTACCGGCGTGAGCGCGGCCCTGCGCGGCCTTCCCGTGACAACTCAGCTGCCCCGCAGGGGACTTCGTGGTTGACTGCCGGCCATGCAGACAACGATCAAGGCCCCGTGGGGTGTCACCGGCTACGGTGCGGCGAGTGTGCAGGCGGCGCCGGACCTCGCCCGGATCCGACTCGGCGTGGAACGGACCGAACAGACGCCGCAGGAGGCTTTCGCCGCTGCCCGTGCGGCGATAGCCCGCCTGCGCGAGGCGGCCCGGACCCATGGCGTGCAGGACGCGCAGGTGTCGGCGTCGCGGCTGGACCTCCAGACCGCGTGGAGCGGCTACGGCGCGGACCGGAAGTTCATCGGTTACCGCTGCCACGCCGCGTTCGTCATCGAGTACCACGACCTGGACTCCCTCGAACCGTTCCTGATCGCGGCGGTCGAGGCCGGGGCGAACGAGCTGGACGGCGTCGACTTCGACGTGCGGAACAAGCCGGAGCTGCGGGCCAGGGCCCGCGAGGACGCCGTACGCGCGGCGAGGTCCAAGGCCGAGCTGTACGCCGCGGCGGCGGGCGTCAGGCTGGGCGCCGTGGTCCACATCGAGGACGTCGATCCCGAGAGCATCCGTTCGGGCCGCTACCGGGGCCACGGCTCCCCGGACAGCGTCTCGGAGGCGGACCTCGCGCCAGGCGCCGTGGTGGTGTCGGCCGCGGTGATGCTGGGGTTCGCGATCGCGGCCTCGTAGCGCCGAGGGTCTGTCGGTCCGTCCGCTCGGCTCGGCTCGGGGGGAGTGCATCAGCGGGTCGGGCGGGACGGGGTGGGCGGGTCGCCGGCGGGCCGTGGTCGGCGGCCCGCCGTGCGGTCCGGGTGGCGTCGACGGCGCTGGACCGAACTCGGCGGCCGGAGCGGACGGATGACGATCCACCACTCCGCGCCAGCCCCGGGTCGCCGGCCCCGCGTCCGGTCCCGTCCGCGCTGATCCGGGGCGGTGCTCGGTCGCATGCCGACGGCCCTTCGGGGGGCGCTCCGGCGGCCCCGCCGCGGACTCAACGGGGTATTCGCTTGCGGAGGTGTCGGCCCGGCCTGATAGAAATCCCGTCGGACTCTCGTTCGAGAGTCCCTCGGATTATCAAATTGGGGGGAGCGCGGATGTCTCATCCGACGCCACAGACCCGGCCGCAGCGGAGCACGGCTCCGCTGTCGCGCGCGGCCACCCTGGCCATAGCCACCGCGGCCATGGTCACCTACGTCGGCCTGCCGGCCGCCCACGCGGACGCGCCGACGACGCAGCGCGTCGGCAGCGCGCCGACCGCGATCCCGGCCGACGCGACCAAGACCGCCGCTCCGGCGGACGACACCCCGGTGCAGCTGAGCGTGCACCTGAAGTCCCGCGACGAGGCCGCCGCCAACGCGCTGGCCGCCGCGGTGAGCGACAAGGCGTCGCCGCAGTACCACCGCTTCCTGAAGACCGGTGAGTTCGCACAGCGCTTCGGCGCCGACCCGGCCACCGTCGCCAAGGTCAAGCAGGCCCTCACCGCGCAGGGCCTGAAGCCCGGCGACCTCGCCGCCGACGGCCTGACCATCCCGGTCTCCACCACCGTCGCGCAGGCCAAGAAGTCCTTCGACGTGGACCTGGCCGGCTACCAGACCTCCGACGGCCGCACCGGCTTCCTGAACACCGCCGCCCCCGCGGTGCGTTCCGACGTGGCCGGGGCGATCACCGGCGTCGTCGGCCTGAACACGCTGGCCCAGGCGCACAGCAGCCACGTGATCGGCGCCACCGGCCAGGGCGGCACGGGGCTCGCGCACCCGGCCGCGACCTCCGCCGCGACCGGCGCGTACCCGGCGATGTGCGCCGGCGCGGCCGGGCAGTTCCCGGGCAAGACGGACGGCAAGGACTACTTCAGCCCCTCCGCGCTCGCCTCGGCCTACGGCCTGAACGGCATGACCGACGGCGGCTACGGCACGACCGTCGCCGTCTTCGCCCTGGAGGACTACTCGGACGCCGGTCTGAGCGCCTACCAGTCCTGCTTCGGCACCAACGCCTCGGTGCAGCGGGTCCGGGTCAACACCGGCTACCAGGCCCCGCCGACCAACAACGGCGTCGGCGTCGAGACCGCCCTGGACCTCGACACCGTCATCGGCCTCGCGCCCCGCGCCAACGTGCTGGTCTATCAGGGCCCGGACGCCTCGCGCGCCACCCAGGCGGACATCCAGAACACCTACCGCCAGATCGTCTCGGACAACCGCGCCCAGGTGGTCACCACCAGCTGGGGCGTCTGCGACCAGGTGATGGCGGGCAGCGACCTCTCGGCCGAGCGGGACATCTTCCTCCAGGCGGCGCTGCAGGGCCAGACCGTGGTGGCGGCTTCCGGTGACGACGGCTCCAGCGGCTGCAACTACCTGAAGAACATGGGCGCTCCGGCGAACATCACCAACCTGCTGAGCACCTCCGACCCGGCGAGCCAGCCGCTCGTCACCGGTGTCGGCGGCACCACGCTGAGCAGCAACGGCGGCGTCGTCTCCGAGTCGGTGTGGAACCGCAACGGCGGGGCGAGCGGCGGCGGCGTCTCCCGCTGGTCCATGAACGGCAGCTTCTACCAGACCGGCTTCACCGGCCCGGGCTACACCAACCAGTGCCAGGGCGCGGCCGGTACGACCTGCCGCCAGGTGCCCGACGTGGCGGCCAACGCCGACCCGTCGACCGGCTACGTGGTCTCCACCGGCGCCGGCTCCTGGATGATCGTCGGCGGCACCAGTGGCGCCGCTCCGCTCTGGGCCGCCATCACGGCGCACCAGAACAACCCGGGCTGCTCCGGCCGCGTGGGCTTCGTCGCCCCGGCGTTCTACTGGGCCGCCAAGCACGGTCTCGGCGCGCTGCGCGACGTCACCTCCGGCAACAACGACATCGGCATCCAGGGCGGCCTGTACTGGGCCGGTTCGGGCTACGACATGGCCACCGGCCTGGGCACCCCGAACGCCGACAGCGTCATGAAGCTGGTCTGCAACCCGGACGCCGGCATGGACCGGACGATCGAGGCCGTGGAGAACGGTCAGCTGCACGAGGTCTACACCGACACCACCGGCTGGCACGACGGCCTCGTTCCGGGCGTCAGCGGCGTCTCGGCGCTGAGCTTCACCTACAACGCCAACGGCAACCGGGTGATCGAGGCCATCGAGAACGGTGAGCTGCACGAGATCTACACCGACGCCACCGGCTGGCACGACGGCCTGATCCCGGGCATGACCGGCATCACCGCCATAAGCTTCAGCTACAGCCCCTCGGGCGCCCGCGTCATCGAGGCCATCAAGGACGGTGAGCTGCACGAGATCTACAGCGCCTCCGACGGCTGGCACGACGGCGTGATCCCGGGCCTGTCCGGCATCACCGCCATGAGCTTCAGCTACAGCGCCTCGGGCGCCCGCGTCATCGAGGCCATCAAGGGCGGCGAGCTGCACGAGATCTACAGCGCCTCCGACGGCTGGCACGACGGCGTGATCCCGGGCCTGTCCGGCATCACCGCGCTGAGCTTCAACTACAACTCCGCCGGTGTCCGCGTGATCTCGGCCGTCAAGAACAGCCAGCTGCACGAGGTGTACAGCGCCTCCGACGGTTGGCACGACGGCGTGATCCCCGGTGTCGGCGGCAACATCACCGCACTGTCGGGCAAGATCAACCCGCACAACGACCGCGTGATCGAGGCCATCGTGGACGGCCAGCTGCACGAGGTGCACAGCGCCGACGGCTACTGGTTCGAGGGCGCGCTGCCCGTTCCGAGCTCGGGCACGACGGCCCTGTCGCTGGCGCTCCACTAAGGACGCCGCGGGGAACCCGTGAAAGGGGCCTCCCGGCAGCTCGCATCGCGGGCTGCCGGGAGGCCCCCGGCGTTTTCACGGGCACCGCAGGGCCCGGCCGCTACGGGTGCGGGCGGGTGCGCTGGGCGGGGAGGGCGGGGGCCTCGGTGCGGCGGGCGAGGTCCGCGAGGGTGTGGAAGAGGACGTCACCGAGCAGGACCGGGTCGCGCGAGGTGTCGGCCGGGTCCGGGCCGGCGGAGTCGGGGCGGACGGTCGGGGGCGGCTGGTCACGGAGCTGGCGAGTGGGCATGGCTCTTCCTGCCGACGGGGTGGCCGTGGGCAGTCCTGCCCGCCGTACCGGGCCCGGATACCCGGGGCGGGGGCCGATCGGCCGGAAACGGCGTACGAAGGGCCGGATCGGGCCGCGCAAAGGCCCCGCAGCGGCCCCGGAGCAGCCCCGCAGCAGCCTCGGAACGGCCTCGGAGGGTCCAGGAGCGGTCCGGTCGAGCCGGCGGCCGCACGGGCGACGGAGCCGGTGACCGCGCCGGTGACCGGGCGGCGCCGATGGGCGAAGATGGACCGGTGACCGAACCCCGTACCGCTCCCCGCCTCGTCGCCACCGATCTGGACGGCACCCTGCTCTGCTCCGGCGGCACCGTCACCGACCGCACCGCCGCGGCGCTGGCGGCGGCCGAGGCGGCCGGGGTGCAGGTGGTGTTCGTGACCGGGCGGCCGCCGCGCTGGATGCAGCAGGTGAGCCCGCACATCGGGGGCCACGGGGTGGCGATCTGCTCGAACGGCGGCGCGGTGGTGGACGTGCGGCGCGGCGAGCTGCTGGAGTCCTTCCCGCTGCCGACGGAGACCACGCTGGCGGTGGTCGAGGTGCTGCGGGCCAAGCTGCCCGGCACCGCGTTCGCCTTCGAGTACCCGGGCGGCTGGGCCCGCGAGGACGGGTACGCGGTGCCGATGTGGGGCGACGAGCTGGAGCACGCGGTCGGCTCGGCGGAGGAGCTGCTGGGGGCCGGCGGGCCGGTCCGGGGCCTGTTCAAGCTGCTGGCCAAGCACCCGGAGCTGGACCCGGACACCTTCCTCGCCGAGGCCCGCTCGGCGGCCGGGCACCTGGCCGAGATCACCCGCTCGGCGCCGATCGCGCTGCTGGAGATCAGCGCGCCCGGCGTCACCAAGGCCAGCACGCTGGCCCGCTGGTGCGCCGGGCACGGGATCGACCGCAGCGAGGTGGTGGCCTTCGGCGACATGCCGAACGACCTGGAGATGCTGGCCTGGGCGGGCACCGCGTACGCCGTCGCCAACGCGCACCCGCAGGTGCTGGCGGCGGTGCCGCTGCACACGGTGAGCAACGAGCAGGACGGCGTCGCGGCGGTGCTGGAGGAGCTGCTCGGCCTCGACCGGCCGAGCAGCCCCCGCTGCTGATCCCTTACCCGAAGCGCCCGTTGACGTAGTCCGAGGTCCGCTGGTCGCGCGGGCTGCCGAAGATCTGCTCGGTCGGCCCGGCCTCGACGATCCGGCCCGGGGTGTCGTGCGTGGCCAGGAAGAACGCGCAGGTCTGCGAGACCCGCTGGGCCTGCTGCATGTTGTGGGTGACGATCACGATGGTGAGCCGCCCCCGCAGCTCGGCGATGGTCTCCTCGACCCGGCGGGTGGAGGTCGGGTCCAGCGCGGAGCACGGCTCGTCCATCAGCAGGATGTCCGGTGAGACGGCCAACGACCGTGCGATGCACAGGCGTTGCTGCTGCCCGCCGGAGAGCGCGCCGCCCGGGGTGTGCAGTCGGGTGGCCACCTCCTCCCAGAGCCCGGCGCGGCGCAGGCTGGTCTCCACCAGGTGCCGGCGCTCCTCCTTGGACACCTTGATCCCGGCCAGCTTGAGCCCGCTGGAGACGTTGTCCTGGATGGACATCGCCGGGAAGGGGTTGGGCCGCTGGAACACCATGCCGATCCGGCGCCGGACTTCGGCGGGGCGCCGCCCGGGCCGGTAGACGTCGTCCCCGTCCAGCAGCACCTCGCCGGCGAGGGCGGCGCCGCGCACCATCTCGTGCATCCGGTTGAGGATCCGCAGGTAGGTGGACTTGCCGCAGCCGGACGGGCCGATCAGCGCGGTGACGCCGCCGGCCGGCATCGCCAGCGAGACCCGTTCCAGCACCTTGCGGCTGCCGAACCAGGCGGACACGTCGCGGGTCTCCAGCCCGGCCAGCGGCTCGCCGCCGGGGTGCCGCCGGTCGGCGTACGGGCCGGGGGCGACCGGGGGGAGGGTGAGGGTGTCGGCGGCCGGGTCGGTCGCCGGGGTGTCGGCCAGTGGCACGTCGGCCAGTGGTGCGTCGGTCATCGGTACGGTCCTCCGGGCGCGCGTCAGTAGAGGTTGGGCAGCAGGGCGGCGGCGTTCTCGTAGACCGCCCAGAGCAGCGCGCCGACCACCGGCGCGAGGCTCAGGTACGCGGCCGAGCGCCGCCAGTGCCGGGCCAGCAGCAGCGCGCCGAACACCGCGCCGAGCAGGCCGAGCGACCACAGCTGCAGCGTGGCCAGCGCGCCCTTGTCCGCGGCCAGCGCCTTGTCGTACGGGACGGTCGCGGGCCGGCCGCCGGGGTTCTGCGCGGGGTCGCCGTCGAGCCGGGCGCCGATCAGCACGGTGGAGCCGGGGATCCAGTCGGAGTCGCCGGTGACCAGCACCAGCCGGTTGCGGGCCGGGTCGCCGATCGGGTGGTCGCCGTCGCCGTACGTGGTGACGGTGTAGGTGAACCTGCCCTGCCCGGTGGTGGCTTCGATCCTGTCGCCGACCCGCAGCCCGGCCAGGTCGGCGAACGGTGCGCCGAAGGTGGCGCCGCGGCCGAAGACCACCGCGACGCCGCTCTGGCCGGGCAGCGCGGTGTCCCGGCGGTGGCCCGGCCCGCGCATCAGGTCCCGGCCGGTGGTGCCCTCGACCACGACCGCCTGGTGCAGGCCGATCGCAGGGATGTCCAGCAGCGCCACCGGGTCGCCGTCGGCGGCCGGGCCGGTCGGGGCGACGGCCCGGGCCAGCTGGTCGCGGAAGGTCTTGTACGCGGTGGACTGGTAGTGCTTCTCCTGGATGTGGGAGAGCGTGAACAGGTAGCCGACGAAGCCCAGCACCAGCGTCGCCGCCAGGCTGACCACCCAGGCGCCCTGGAGGAACCGGCGCCGCCCGGCCGGGACCGCGGACCCGGCCGGGGCGGCCCCGGTGGCGGGCCCGGCGGCGGGCCGCTGCTCGGCCGGCGGCGCGGCCGGCTTCTCCAGCAGGGGGGCGGTCACGAGGTGCCGCCGGAGCCGTTGCGGCGGCGCAGCAGGCGGCGGCCGAGCAGCGGCGGGACGAGGACCACGGCGAGCAGTTCCACCGCGGTGAGGGTGGACAGCGTCCAGTCCTCGGGCTTGCCGCTGACCTCGACCACGTCGGCCGCCACCTGGGTGGCACCGCCGCGGCCGCGGGCGACGACCTGGCCGGTCTGCGGGTCGATCACGTCGCCGGTGCCGTCGCCGTCACCGGGTGCGTTCGGGTCGCCGGCGGCCGCACCGCCGGGCGCGTTCGGGTCGCCGCCCGCCGCGCCGCCCGCACCGCCGGCGCCACCGGCCGTACCGGCGCCGCCCGCACCGCCCGTCCCGCTGCCGCCGGAGCCGTTGCCACCGGACCCGCCGGAGCCACCGGTGCCTCCGGTACCGCCCGCCGCACCACCGGCACCGCCGCTCGCGCCACCGGAGCCGCCCGCGCCCGAACCGGTCTTCACCGGCTGGCCGTTCTGCACGGTGCAGTCCAGCGGGGAGCCCTGCTTGTCGCAGGGGCTCGGCATCGGGGCGTTCTTGAGGACGGTCAGCTCACCGGCGGAGTTGAAGGTCGGGTTGGCGCAGTCGGAGAGGGTGTCCGGGTTCACCGGGCTGGCGTTGCCGGGGATGGACTTGGTCTGCAGCAGGCCACCGCGGACCAGGCCGCGCGGGATCGGCGAGTACCCGAGGTCGTCCGCCTTGCCCTGGCCCTCGCACAGCACGTAGGAGAGGAAGCGGCTGAGCGCGGAGCCCTTGTCGTTGTTGAAGCGCGGCGGCGGGGGCAGCGCCGCTCCGGCGCGCGGCACGATCAGGTAGCTGTAGCTGGAGATCGGGTAGGCGCGCGGGTCGTTCATGGTGTAGACGCCGTCGAGGTTCTGCTGCAGGTAGTTCGGGTCGTTCGCCGGGGTGCTGTCGTCCACGCCGCGGATCTTGGCGGCGGTGAGCGCGACGGCGACGTTGGAGGCGGTCGGCAGCGAGTAGTACCCGGCCGAGTTGAGCACCTTCACGACCGGCCAGTTGCTGCGCTTGGCGAAGGCGTACTCGTCGTAGCCGATGGTGCCCTGGTTGCCCGGGGACTTGATGTAGCCGGCCACCACGTCGGAGCCGTTCTGGGCGGTCATCCGGCCGGACTTCGGGAAGAACTCGGTGTAGTCGCCGCAGCTCACGCCGTTGACGGCGGTGCAGTAGGCGTCCCACTGGTCCTTGTGGGTGTGCTCCATCCAGCGGGTGAACTGCGCGGTGGCGCCGGAGCCGTCGGAGCGGATCACCGGGGTGATCGGCAGGTTGGGCAGGGCCTTGCCGTAGTCGGCGGTGATCTTCGGGTCGTTCCAGTTGGTGATCTTGTTGGTGAAGATGTCCACGACGGTCTGCGGGGAGAGCCGCAGGTCGGTGACCCGCTTGCCGCCGACCACCAGGTTGTACATGAAGGTGGTGCCGCCCGCGGTGATCGGGACGTAGGAGAAGCCGTAGGTCGGGTTCTCCTTGCCGCCGCCGCCGGCGGCCTGGCCGCCCTGGCCGAGGCCGGTGTCCTGCCCGGAGCGGAACGGCACGTCGGAGGCGGTGAAGTCGTCCTGCCCGATGGCCCACTGGGTGCGGCCGGCCGCCGAGCCGACCGGGTTGAAGTTGATCTGGATGCCCTGTGGGGACACGTCCTGCCGCCACTGGTCGATGGCGGGGCCGGCCCAGCTGGAGCCGTCCGCGCTCAGCGAGACGGAGGCCGCGTGGGCCGGGGTCTGCCCGAGCAGCAGGGAGGCCGTGGCGAGCGACAGGGACATCGCCCCCGCGAGCAGCCGGGCCATGGAGCGCCTTGCGGCCTCCCGGAACATGTGAACTCCTCTGGGACGGAGGGTGGTCGGACGGGACATCACTGCTGCGCCTGCGGCCGGAGGGCGTGCGGGCGGGCGGGCACGCCGACGGCTGCCGCCTCCAGGCGGCGGGCCTCCCGGTCGATCCGGCGCTTCTGGGCCCGGGTCAGCTGCCCGGGCCGGCGGCCGCCGATCACGCGGGCGGTGACGAAGAGGATCAGCACCACGCCCATCAGGGTCAGGCCGGCCGCGAAGCCGCGCGCGATCATCCCGTCGTACGGCTGCTTGACGTAGTTCCAGATGTACAGCGGCAGCGAGACCTGGTGCCCCTCGAACGGGTTGCCGTTGAACTGCGAGGTGAAGCCGGAGGTGAGCAGCACCGGCGAGGTCTCGCCGACGCCGCGCGCCATGCCGAGCACCACCGCGGTCACCAGGCCGGGCCGGGCGGTGGGCAGCACCACGTTCCACACCGTGCGCCACTGACTGCCGCCGAGCGCGTACGAGGCCTCGCGCAGGGTGCCGGGCACCAGGCGGATGACCACCTCGGCGGCCCGGGTGACGATCGGCATCATCATCACGGTGAGCGCGAGCGAGGCCGCGAAGCCGCTCTTCTCGAAGCCGAAGGTGATGATCACGACGCCGAGGATGAACAGGCCGGCCACGATGGACGGCAGCGCCGTCATCGCCTCGACCAGGGTGCGCACCGGCCGGGCCGCCCGGCCGCCGACCTCGGACATGAAGACGGCCGCCCCGATGCCCAGCGGAACGGCGAACAGCGTTGCCAGGCCCAGCTGTTCGAGCGATCCGACGATGGCGTTGAGGGCGCCGCCGGAGGTGAGCGGGTCGAGCGGGCCGGTGTGCTCCATGGACTGGGTGAAGAAGTTGAGGTGCTGGGCGGCCTCCCAGCCCCGGCTGGCGACGTAGCCGATCTGGTCGGCGATGAGCGCGACCACCAGCAGCCCGGAGCTCCAGGCGACCACGGCGACCAGCCGGTCCCGCACCATCTGCGGGTTCCACTGGATCCGGCCGAGGACGGAGTAGCCGGCCAGGAAGAACAGGTACCAGCAGATCAGGAAGCCGAAGGCGCCGCTGAACGGCAGCACCCGCTCGTACAGCACCCAGTCCAGCGCGAGCGAGCCGGCCGCCGCGCCCACCACGGTGAGGACGTCGTCGCGGGTGACGCCGCCGATCCGGAGCTTCTTCTCGGGGCGCGGGGTGTCGGCCGCGGCGGGCTCCGCGGGCGCGGGGGCCCCGGCGGGCCCGGGCGGCGCGACCGGCGGCAGGTCGAGCGTGGTCATCGGAGGGTCCCTTCACGGTTCGGGCGGCGGCCTGCCCGGCAGGCGGCCTGACGGTTCGTCATGCTCAGTCCGCCGTCGCGGCGCCGGAGCGCGAACGGTTGATGACGATCCCGGCCAGCACGTTGACCAGCAGGGTGAGCGCGAACAGCACCAGACCGGCGGCCATCAGCGCGGAGAGCGACAGCGAGTCCGACTCGCCGAAGCGCAGCGCGATCAGCGCGGAGATCGAGTTGGCGCCGTTCTCCAGGATGTGCGTGATGGCCTCGAAGTTCGGCGAGATGATCAGCGCGACGGCGATCGTCTCGCCCATCGCCCGGCCGAAGCCCAGCATCACCGCGCCGATCACGCCACCCTTGCCGAACGGCAGGACGACCGCGCGGACCATCCCCCAGCGGGTGGAGCCCAGCGCGTACGCGCCCTCCCGCTCGCCCTGCGGGGCCTGGGAGAAGACCTCCCGGCTGAGCGAGGTGATGATCGGGATGATCATCAGGGAGACCACCACGCCGGCGATGAAGGTCGAGGAGGTGTACGAGGTGCCGATGTCGCCGATCCGCACCTTGAGGAAGGGGATGACGTCGCCCAGGTGGTTGGCCATCCAGCGGACGAAGCCGATGATCCGCGGCTGCAGGAAGAACAGGCCCCACAGGCCGTAGACGATGCTGGGGATGGCCGCCATCAGGTCGATGAGCGAGACCAGCGCGGCGCGCAGCCGCACCGGCGCGTACTCGGAGATGAAGACCGCGGTGCCGATCGCCACCGGGACGGCGATGACCAGCGCGATCACCGCGATCAGCAGGCCGTCGGGCAGGACGGCGGCGATGCCGAAGTTGTGCGCGGCGGTCTGCCACCTCTCCTCGGTCAGGAAGGACCAGCCGACGGTGCGCAGCGCGTCGGTGCCGCGCAGGATCAGGAAGAAGGCGATCAGTCCCATGATCGCGAAGACCGAGAAGCCGGCCAGCCGCAGCACGCCGCGGAACACCCGGTCGCCCGGGGTCGCGGGGGCGGTGATGGCGCGCGGCACGTCCTGGTCGGGCCCGTGGTCGGGTTGGCGCGGCACCCCGGCGTACGGTGCCGCGGGCTCAGCGGCGGATGTCATGGTGTGCTCTCCGTGCTCGGAACGGGCCCGCTCGGGAACGGGCGTGCTCGGTGAGGGTCCGGGGCGCTGCCCCGGCGGGAGGCAAGCGCTCGGCGGGGCCGTGACGGCGGCCCCGCCGAGCACCGGTTCCTACCTGCGGCGCAGCCGCGACCACTGGGTGCGGGCACCGGCCAGCACCTTCGCCCCGGCCGGGGTGCCGCCGAGGAACAGCGCGGCCGGTCCGCCGACCAGCAGCACCAGGCCGGCGATCAGCGCGATCGGCAGCAGCAGCCGGGCGGTACCGGGCCGGTCGGGCACCGGGGTGCCGACCGGGGCCGCGGCGAGCGGACTCCCGGACGGGGCCGCGGAGGGGGCGGCGGTCGCGCCGGGCTTGGCACCGGCGGCCGCCGGGGTGCCGGGCGCCGCGGCGCCGCCGGCCGTACCCGCCCCGGTGGAGCCGGTGGAGCCGCTGGAATCGCTGCCGGACAGGCCGTCGGAGGAACCCGCGCCGGTGCCGCCGGAGTTGCCGTCCGCGCTGGTGGCGGTGTTGCCGGTGCTGCTCACCGGGCTCGTCCCGCCCGAGGTGCCGCCGGTGGTCCCGCCGGTCGTACCGCCGGTGGTCCCGCCGTTGCCGCTCTCCGGCGTGCCCGGGTCGGTGCCCGGGGTGGTCGTCGGCGCGGTCTGGTTGCCGGGCAGCTTGCCGTCCTGCGCCTCCACGTGCTGCACGGCCTCCTGGGCCTGCTGCCGCTGGGCGCCGGTCAGGGCGAGGAAGCCGGGGGCCAGCCGGCCCGGCGCGATGCCGTAGGTCTGCCCGTCGGTGGTCACCGTCTTGAGGAAACGCGCGATCGCGGACGCCTTCGGGGCTGCCACCCCGCCGGTCGGCACCATCGCGTACTGCACGTAGCTCAGCGGGTACGCCCGCTGGTCCCGGGAGAACGCGGTGTCGGGCGTGCCGTAGGGCAGCTGCTGGACCCCGGTGGCCGGGTCGGCGGGCATGTCGGCGACGGCGGCCTGGAAGCCGGCCGTGCCGGGCGACACGTAGGAGCCCGCCGGGTTGAGCAGCGCGGCCTCCGGCAGCGAGAACGCCTTGGCCTGGGCGGTGTCCATGACGGCGAGCATCGCGCGCTGACCGACGGACTGCACGGAGCAGGGCTTGTGGCCGTTGGTGACCGGGTCGATGTTCGGGTCCTGGCAGTTCGGCTGACTCTGCATCATGTTGCGGGCCACGCGGCCGAGTCCGTCGAGGGACGGGTTCCACTCGTACTGCTTCCAGTGCCGGAGGTCCGCGGTCGAGCTGTCCTTGTCGGGCCCGGTGAAGTCCTGGGTCTGGAAGGCCTCCGCCGGGTAGCCGGCGAACTTGGGCTTCAGGTAGAAGCTGTCGACGTGCATGCCCCACGGGTCCGGCTCGCCGTCGAGGAAGCGGGCCGCGTCCGGATCGGCGGCCACCCACGAGGTCAGCAGGTAGGTGAAGTCGGTGGTGCCCCCCGGGACGCCGGGGAAGACGGTCAGGGTCGCGCCGCAGCCCTTCGGCCAGTGGATCCCGTTGGCGTCGGTCTCCGGGTTCAGCTGCTTGAACTCGGGGTCGGTGAACAGGCAGATCGGGTTGCCGGCCACGGAGGGGATCGCCGCGCCCGGTGACGCGTAGGACTGGGTCAGCAGCTTGGCCAGCAGTCGGGCGTTCAGCTTCATGTCGCGGATCTGCCGGCCGGTCGTCGGATCGTCGACCACGTACGTGACCGAGATGCCGGTCGTGGCGAGCGGCGCGTAGACGTACGGGCGCGGGGGCGTCGACGGGTCCGCCCGCGCGGTCAGCGCCACGTCCGTGGTGCCGCTGCCGCCCAGGAACGCCGCACGGGCCTGCGGCTCGCCGCCGGCCGGGATGTAGCCCACGGTCATCGGCGAGTCGCCCAGGCACAGGCCGGCCCGCCACTGCTGCATCGCCCGGTTGGCCATCTCCAGGCCGGCGGTGCCGAAGGACTGGTCGCTCGCCGAGCAGGAGTCCGGTGAGGGGGCGAAGCCGAGTGGGACCACGGTCCGGTGCAGCCAGGCGCACTGCTCGCTGGTCCGGTTGCCGGTCTTCCAGTTCTGGTAGGTGGAGCCGGGCTTCATGATGCCGTCCGAGGCGGTGTTGAAGAAGCCCTCGTTGTCCATCTCGTGGTCGTCGCAGTCGGCCAGGCCGTCCCGGATCTGGTAGATGTCCAGCGGGTCGCCACCGTAGTTCGGCTCGACCACCAGCGAGCAGGGGTGGGTGGCGTCACAGCCGAGCGTGGCGCTCTCCTTGGAGCTCCAGATCTCGATCGAGGCGGTGCCCGAACCGTCCGGGGCGGTCGGGGCGAGCACCTGGTTCGAGGGCCACTCCGGCGTCTCCAGGTGGGTCGGGCGGGGCGGCTGCTCGAAGCCCTTCGACCGGTCGCCGCCGTAGAGCGTGCTGCCGTAGCAGTCCGTCACCACCGGGTCGGTGCCCTTGCACTGGTAGACCCGCACCGCGTACAGGTTGAGGGTCGACTCCTTGGGTGTGACCGTGACCGGACCGCCGGACTGGGTGACGGTCGGCGTGAATCCGCTCCAGGAGACCTGGAGCACCTGGTTGGTCAGGTTGGTCGTCTGGGAGACGGTCACGCTGCCCTCGGGGCCGTACTGCCCGGTGGCCGGAATCCAGATCTTCGGGCCCTTCACCGTCACGGCGGAGTCGGCGTGCGCCTGGGGCACCGCGCCGAACCCGATCGGAACGACGGCGAGCGCCGCCACCACGGACCAGACGAGCGCCAGGGCCGGTAGTCGCCGGCGCCACCGCCCGCTGTCTCTCGGGTCGGGTACGCGGTTTCTCATGGCGGGGCCTCCGGGAGATGCGGGGCCGCCGAGGGAGGCGGCACACGGGAGTCGAGCGCGCTGGAAACGGACGGTTCCGTGCGTACTATTCGGCCAGCCGGACATGGCGGGATCCGGTCGACCAGATGTACGAGACCACAACGCGGCTACTCCGTACCGGAGTTGGGAACTCCACAAGCGGCGGGCCCGCGCCGAGGCGCGGGCCCGCCGGTCTGCGGTCCGGTGCGGCGCGGGTCAGTGCGCCGGGGTGTAGGACAGCGCGAGCGAGCCGATCTGCTGGCCGGCGGTGAAGAACTTGGTGCCGAGCTTGGTGTCGAGGAAGTTCGCACCCTCGGCGTCCACCTGGAAGCTGGAGGAGGCCAGGCTCTGGGTGAGGCCGGTGCGGTTGATCACGTTGTCGCCGGCCGGGTCCAGCAGCGGCACGGGCGTCGTCGAGCCGTTCGGCACGGCGGTGAAGTAGCCGTTGGCGACCGAGAAGTCGAACTGCTTGAAGGTCACGCTCCTGCCGGTGGCGAGGTTCAGGAAGAGCAGCCCGCCGCCGAACTGCACGTCGCCGTAGAAGCCGGGGATGTTCGCCTCGCCACCGTTCACCGGGAGCGTCACGGTGAGGCCGGCGTTCGGGTCGAAGGTCGGGTTGGCGGGCTGGAGCGGAATGACCACGATGCCCTGGAGCGCGGCGCTCGTCAGGAAGTTCACGTCGGTGGTGATCACGGCCTGGCCCGCGGCCGGCGTGGCCGGGGTGGTGTCGGCGACAGCCGCACCGCTCACGGCGGTCAGGGCGAGAACGACGGCGGCACCGGTCGAGGCCAGGCGCGCGCTGATGCGGGACATGCCGAACTCCTTGGGAGAGGGAGGGGAGAGGTGGTTCCGGCCGTGCGGTCGGGCCGGCGGCCGCAGGGGTGAGGTCCCTGCGGCCGCCGGGTGGTGCGGGGTGACTCAGGAGTGGGTGACGCTGCCGCAGGCGAAGGAGGACAGCGGCAGGAAGCCGAAGCTCTTGAGGTCGGTGGCGCCGTTCTTGCAGATCCAGCCGGTGCGGCTGAAGATGGCGCGCAGGGCGTTGCCGTGCGCGTCGGTGGCGGTCCACTCGGCGTCACGGAAGACGTTGTAGACCACGCGGGAGTACGCGGTGGCCGCGAACGCGGAGCTGATGGTCTTGTTCACGGTGTCGACCGGCGCGACACCGTCGACGGAGCGGATGGTCAGCGGGCCCTGGACGTCGGCGCCGCTGCCCTTGCCGAAGTAGACCTGGCCGATGTAGTGGGCCACGGAGTAGGGGACCAGGGAGTTGACGTCGGCCAGCTTGGAGTCGCTGCCCTGGTTCTCCTGGACGCTGCTGTCCACGCAGGCGCCCGGGGTGACCGCGGTGCCGCCACCGATGGTGGTGAGGAAGAACGAGCGGGTGCCGGAACCGGTCTGCGGCAGGAAGGGCTTGATGGTGGCGTTCGGCAGCGACGGGTTGATCTGGGTCCAGTTGGTGACCGCGCAGGTGTAGATGTCCTTCAGGTTCGCCGTGGTCAGGTTCGCCGGGGCGTTGCCGGTGGACGGGGCGGCCCACGCAACGGCGTCCTTGGCCATCGCGACGAAGTCGTCGGTGGTCGGGTCGGTCGGCTGCGGGGAGCGCGAGGAGCGCGCGAAGTCGACGGTGGCGCTGGTGTTGGCGTTCAGCGCGGAGATGCCGGCGCCGGAGCCGTTCGGGCGGGTGATCGGGGTGGCGCCCGACTTGGTGGTGATGGTGCCGGCCGGGATCGCGTCCCAGCTGTACAGGTGCGGGTCGCTCGGGTTGACCAGGGTCGCGTTGTAGTCGGCGGCGATCTGGTTCAGCACGGCCTGGGTGGTGTCCGAGCCGACACCCACGATGTCCTGGGAGTTCGGCAGGCCGGCCGGGTCGGCGACGGCGGTGCCGGCGAAGACGGTGGCGACCGAGGTCGCCAGCGCGGCGGCGGCAAGCAGGTTGGCAGCGGTCTTACGCATGTTTCTCTTCCTCCGGTGGGAGAGACGTCCATCGCGTGACCCGCACTCCGTTCGGGAGTCCGGGGCCGGTGACCGCGTCCGCTGCGGCCCGTCCGGCAGTGCAGATCCTGTCCGGCGGGCAGGTTCCGCCGGAAGGGAGGTCGGGCCCTGCCACGGAATGTCGACTCATCGGTTCAGCGAGGTTTAGGCACTGGTCAACGCGGACGCGACAGGGGCGCGACAGGGCCTCCGAACAGCGTCGACGTTCTTCTCCAGGAAGCTGCTCGGGGTGTTGCCGGAAACCTGGACTTCACCGAAAGCGCACGAACGGAAGGCCGCGAACGATCAGGGGCGAGCGGTCAGGGGCGAACGATCAGGGGCGGACGGACCGCGGCAGCGCGGAACGACGACGGGGCGCGAAGAGGGACGACGACAACGGGATACGGCGGGTCGATACCGCGGCGGATGCGGAGACGGACTACAGCGGTCGGCGGCCGTCGCGCCCGGAGCGGCGCAACTCCTGGCCCACCCACTGCAGTCCGGCCAGGAAGCCCTCGATGCCCGCCTGGCACTGGTCGCGCCGCAGGTACCCGCGCGCGCTGCGGGCGACCGGAACGGCGGAGGCCACCCCCGGCCGGGTACTGCGCACCGGCAGGTAGGCGGCCCAGACCCACTGACGCCCTTCGGACTGCCCGATCGAACATCGCAGCGCGGCTCGCTCGATCAGCAACTCCCGGACCGCCTCGGCGAGTTCCTCCTCGCTCCGGTAGGTCCGCGCGCCGACGCCGAGCGGTCTGCCGTTGGCGGCCCGCAACGCCCAGCCGACGCAGCGGTCGGCCGCCGGCACGATCAGCAGCCGCGGACCGCGCCGCTCAGCGACCATCGGTGCGCCTCAACGGCACTGCGCGCTCGGGCAGTTCGCGCGGTGGCTGCTTGGCGAGCAGCACCACGAACCGCCGGAAGGCGTTCTGGCACGTCGCGTACCGCTCGTACGCGCGGCTGGAGCGCACCTCGGGGAGATTGCGCGAGCCCGGGATGACCCAGACCCAGCCGATGCCGTCCCGGACGTGGGTGATGCGGGCGGTCAGCTCGTCCGCACCGGCCCGTAGGCCGTCGAAGCCCCGCTCGGCCTCGCCGGCCGTCTCGAACGCGGCCGGGGTGATCGCGACGACCCGGCCGTTGGGCGCCTTCAGTTGCCAGCGGTAGCGCCCGTCCGCGGCCCGTTCGGCGCGGAACCCCCCTCGACTTGCCCCTGCTGCGGTGTGACCGCGGCCGGAAGCGTCCACTGCCCCCTCCGTCCGGTTACCTTCCGGTTTCCCCTCCGAGACGGAGCAAAGCTATGTGTGCACACAGAGCCGCCGAAAGCCCAGAACGTTCACAACTTGCGCTGTTGGTCGGGAAGTTCTCTCTCGTTTAACTTTCACTTGTCTTTACCGGAGAGTCCGCTTCCAGGCCGTGGACACCCTCGGAACCGGGCCGTGGAAACCCTCGGAACCGGGCCGCGGACACCCTCGGAACCGGGCCGCGGACACCCTCGGAGCCGGGCCGCGGACACCCTCAGAGCCGGGCCGTCCAGCGCACCGTGGTGCCCTTCCGGTAGGGCCCGCTCTCGTGCCAGGCGTCGCCGCCGAGCGCCTCGGCGCGCCGGGCGAGGTTGAGCAGTCCGCTGCGCCGGCCGCCCGCCGGGATGCCCACGCCGTCGTCGGTCACGGAGAGCACCACACCGGGCCGGCCACCCCGGTCCAGCGACTCCGGGTCGCCGCCCACCGGCCGCCCGGCGTCGCCCAGGTGGACGGTCGCGTCGATCTCCACGCCGACCCGGGAGGCCCGCGCGTGCCGTGCCGTATTGGAGAGCATCTCCCGCAGAGCGGCGAGCAGTTGACGACCGGTCTTCTCGCCGACCAGGCTCTCCACCGGCCCGACGAAGCTCACCGAGGGCTTGAAGCCGAGCGCCGCCGCGGCCTGGCTGGCCTCCCGCAGCACCCGGGTGCGCAGGGTGTCCGGCGCATCGCCGTGGTTGTCGTGCTGCAGGGCGTAGATGGTGGTGCGGACCTCCTGGATGGTGGCGTCCAGTTCGTCCACCGCCTTGCCGATGCCGGTCCGCACCTCGGGGACGACCGCCCGACGGGCCGCGCTCTCCAGCATCATCCCGGTGGCGAACAGCCGTTGGATCACCAGGTCGTGCAGGTCGCGGGCGATCCGGTCGCGGTCCTGGAAGACGGCGAGGCGCTGCTGGTCGCGCTGGCCCTCGGCGAGCCGCAGGGCGAGCGCGGCCTGCGAGGCGAAGGTCTCGGCGAGCTGCTTCTCGCTCTCGGTGAAGGGCAGCGCACCGCACGGGCGCCAGACGCAGAGCCCGCCGAGCACCCGCCCGGCGGCGACCATCGGCACGGCCATCGACGGGCCGAAGCGGCGGGCGAGCCGCATCACCACGGTCGGGTCGCGGGACATGTCGTCGAGGGCGACGCTCTCCCCCGCCAGCAGCCGGGCCGCGAAGCTCTCCTTGGGCAGCAGCTCGCCGCGGACGAACTCGGCCACCTCGCCGGAGGCGTGGGCGACCCGCATCTGCCCGTCCCCCTCGCCCTCCGGGCCGGTCGGCAGCAGGATCATGCCGAGCGCGGCGTCCGCCAACTCCCGTACCTGCTCGGCCGCGACGGTCAGTGCCGTCTCGGCCTGCTCGGCGGAGAGCAGGGCGGTGGTGACGGCGGCTGCGCCGGCGATCCAGCGCTCGCGGCGGCGGCCCTCCTCGTACAGCCGGGAGTTCTCGATCGCCACGCCGGCCGCGGCGGCGAGCGCGTGCACCACCTGCTCGTCCTCGGGGGTGAAGGCGCCGCCGCCCTTCTTCTCGGTGAGGTAGAGGTTGCCGAACACCTCCTCGCGGACCCGGATCGGCACGCCCAGGAAGGTCTTCATCTGCGGGTGCCGGGACGGGAATCCGGAGGAGCGCGGGTCGGCGCCGAGGTCGGCCAGCCGCAGCGGTTCGGGGCGGTCGATGAGCACGCCGAGGATGCCGCGCCCGGCGGGCAGTTCGCCGATCGCGGCGGCGGTCTCGTCGTCCACGCCGACGTGGATGAAGTCGGCCAGTCCGGTGCCGCCGGGGGCGATCACGCCGAGTGCGGCGTACCGGGCGTCGACCAGCTCGGCGGCGCCGGTGGCGATGCGGTGCAGGGTGGCGTGCAGGTCCAGCCCGGCGCCGATGGAGACCACCGCCTCCAGCAGCCGCTGCATCCGGTCGGTGACGGCGGCGGCCGACTGCAGGCGCTCGGCGACCTCGGTGACCAGGGTGTCCAGGCCGAGCGAGGCGATCTCGGGCACCCGATGGGGTGCCGGCTCGGGGGTGGCCTCGGAGGCGTCCGGCGTGGGGTCCATGAAGAAAGACTAGTTTGTACGCTTTTCAGACGAAGGCTGGCGCGACCGGCGCCGCCACGGCTAGCGGGCCTCCCCCACCGGCTCGAACAGGCCGTCCGACTCCAGCAGGCCGTCCGCCTCCCGCTCCCGCCGCCACATCGCGTGCAGCCGCCCGTCCGGGTCGGCGACCAGCTCCGACCAGCGGCCCCGCTCGGCCACCCGGCCGCCCTCCAGCACCAGCACCTCGTCCACCGTGGCGTCGTCGAGCCCGGCCAGCCGGTGGGTGATCAGCACGGTGGCACGGCCCTCGGTGGCGGCCAGCAGGTCGGCGGTGAGCGCGTCGGCGGTGGGCAGGTCGAGGTGCTCGGCGGGCTCGTCCAGGACGAGGACGGGGAAGTCCGCGAGCAGCGCCCGGGCCAGCGCGAGCCGCTGGCGCTGACCGCCGGACAGGCGGGCGCCGTGCTCGCCGACCATGGTGTCCAGGCCGTCCGGCAGCCCCTGCGTCCAGTCCAGCAGCCGGGCGGCGGCGAGCGCGGCACGCAGCTCGTCCTCCCCCGCGCCGGGCCGGGCCAGCCGCAGGTTCTCCCGCAGCGAGCTGTCGAAGACGTGCGCGTCCTGCGCGCAGAGCCCGATCACCCGGCGGACGTCCTCGCCCGCGAGCGCGCGGCTGTCCACAGCCTGTGGACGACCGGCGGCGAAGGTGACGGCGCCGGCGCCCGGCTCCAGGAAGCGCAGCAGCGCCTGGGCGAGGGTGGTCTTGCCGGAGCCGGACGGGCCGACCACGGCGATCCGGCGGCCGGGAGCCAGGTCGAGGTCCACCCCCGCGAGCGCGTCCACCGCCTGCCCGGGGTGCCGTACGGTCAGCCCGCGCACCGCGACCGGCAGCGGCTGCTCGGGCAGCTCGGCCGGGGAAGAGGGCTGGCCGACCGTCGGGGCGTTCAGCACCTCGTCCAGCCGGGCCCGCGCGGCGCGGCTGCGCTGACGGGCCTGGACGGCGAGCGGCATCCCGGTGACGGCCTCGAAGGCGGCCAGCGGGGTCAGCACCACCAACGCCAGGCAGACCGGCGCCAGCGCCCCGCCGCGTACCCCCTGGACGCCGACGGCCGCCGCGGCGGTCACGGTCAGTCCGGTGAGCAGCGCGATCAGCCCGGTGCCGAGCGCGGTGGTGGCGGCCGAGCGGGCGGCCAGCCGGGTCAGCGCGGCGTCGGCGGTGCGGACGGCGGCCAGTCGGCCGGGCAGCGCGCCGGCCACGGTGAGCTCGGCGGTGCCGGTGAAGGCGTCCACCACGGCGGTGGCCAGGCGCCCGCGCGCCGGGGCCTGCCGCCGTTCGGCACCGGCCGACCAGCGGGCGGCCAGCGCGGGCACCACGGCGCCCGCGAGCAGCAGCCCGAGGCCGAGCACCGCACCGGCGGCGGGCAGGAAGGCGGCCAGCGCCAGTGTCGAGCCCAGCGCGACCACGCCCGCCACGGCGGCCGGCAGCCGCCAGCGCAGGTAGTGGTCCTGGATCGCGTCCACGTCGGCGACCAGCCGGGAGAGCAGGTCGCCGCGCCGGAAGGCGGGCAGTCCGGCCGGGGCGAGCGTGCTCAGCCGCCGGTACACGTCGGCCCGCAGGGTGCCGAGGGTGCGCAGCACCGCGTCGTGCGACACCAGCCGCTCGGCGTAGCGGAAGGCGCTGCGGCCGATACCGAAGGCCCGCACCGAGGTGACGGCCATCATCAGGTAGAGCACCGGCGGCATCTCGGAGGCGCGGGAGATGAGGTAGCCGGAGGTGGCCATCAGCGCGACGGCGCAGCCGAGGGCGAGCGCGCCGAGCAGGACGGACAGCGCCAGCCGGGGTGCACTGCCGGTGCCGGTCTCCGGCTCCTCGGGGACGGCGGGGGCCGGCGTCGGCTTCCCGCTGTGGGCGAGCGGGACGACCGGACCGGCGACCGGGACGGCGGAGGGGCCCGCGAGCCGGACCCGCTCGTCCGCGACGGCCAGCAGCGCGGGCCGGTGCGCGACGATCAGCACGGTGCGCGCCGGGTCCTCGGCGAGGGTCCGGACGGTGTCCACGACGGCTGCCTCGGAGGCGCCGTCCAGGTTGGCGGTCGGCTCGTCGAGCAGGACCAGCGGCCGGTCGTCGGCGAGCAGCACCCGGGCGAGCGCGAGGCGCTGGCGCTGCCCGGCGGAGAGCCCCGCGCCGTCCTCGCCGAGCCCGGCGGCCAGGTCGGTCACGAAGTCGAGCGCGTGGGCGGCCCCCAGCGCCGTCCACAGCTGCTCGTCGGTGGCGTCGGGCCGGTGGAGCCGCAGGTTGTCGGCGACCGTCCCGGCGAACAGGTGCGGGTGCTGCGGCACCCAGGCGATCTGCCGCTGCCAGCTCCGCGGTTCCAGCTCGGCCAGGTCGTACGACCGGCCGTCGGCGGCGGTGATCCGGACGGTGCCGGCCTCGGGGGCGGTGAGGCCGAGCAGGACGGCCAGCAGGGTGGACTTGCCGGCGCCGCTCGGGCCGGTCAGGGCGGTGGTGCTGCCCGGACGCAGGGTCAGCCCGGCGCCGTCCAGCGCGGGCTCGGTCCGTCCGGGGTGGCGCACGACCAGGCCCTCGGCGCCGATCACGGCCCCGGCGAGGGCGGGCGCGGGCACCGTGCCGGCGGCGGGCAGCGGGGTCTCCAGCACCCGGAACAGCTCGTCGGCGGCGGTCAGCCCTTCGACGCTGGAGTGGTAGAGCGCGCCGACCTGGCGGATCGGGACGTACACCTCGGGGGCGAGGACCAGGATCAGCAGTCCGGTTTCCAGGTCGAGCGTGCCGTCCACCAGCCGGAACCCGACGGTGACGGCGACCAGCGCGACGGACAGGGTGGAGAGCAGCTCCAGGGTGAAGGAGGAGACGAAGGCGATCCGCAGGGTGCGCAGGGTGGCCCGGCGGTAGTCGGCGGTGATCCGGGCGATGGTGGCGGCCTGGGTGCGGGCCCGGTTGAACACCTTGAGGGTGGGCAGGCCCGCGACGACGTCCAGGAAGTGGTGCGAGAGCCGGGCCAGGGTGTCCCACTGCCGGTCCATCCGGGACTGGGTGGCCATCCCGATCAGCACCATGAACAGCGGGATCAGCGGCAGCGTCCCGGCGATGATCGCGGCCGAGGTGAAGTCGGCGCCGACGATCCGCAGCAGCACGATCACCGGGACGACCACGGCCAGCGCCAGCTGCGGCAGGTACCGGGCGAAGTAGTCGTCCAGCGCGTCGATGCCGCGGGTGGCGAGGGTGGTGAGTTCGCCGGTGCGCCGGCCCGCCAGGTAGGACGGGCCGAGCGCGGTGGCGTGGTCGAGCAGCCGGCGCCGCAGGGTGGACTTCACCCGGGCGACGGACCGGTGCGCGGTGAGTTCGGTGAGCCAGCCGACCAGCCCGCGCCCGACGGCCGTCAGGGCGAGCAGCAGCAGCGGCGTGGTCAGCTCGCCGAGCGTCGCCCCGCGCTGGAAGGCGCGGACGACGATCTCGGCGAGCAGGCTCGCCTGGGCGACCACCAGGGCCGCGCCCGCCGCGCCGAGGAGCACGGATCCGGCGAGGAAGACCCGGGTGGTGCGGGCGTACCCGAGGAGTCGGGGGTCGACCGGCTTCATCGCGTCAGACCCGGTCGAGCGGGGCGGCCGGGGCGGCCGGGGCGTGCCCGGGGATGTGCTGGACGCCGATCCGCTTGCGGAACACCCAGTACGTCCAGCCCTGGTAGAGCAGCACCAGCGGGGTGAACACCGCCGCCACGACGGTCATCAGCTTCAGCGTGTACGGCGAGGAGGCGGCGTTGGAGACGGTCAGGCTCCAGCCGGGGTTCAGGGTGGACGGCATGACGTTCGGGAAGAGCGCCAGGAAGAGCATCGCCACGGCGGCCACGATCGTCGCCCCGGAGAGGACGAACGCCCAGCCCTCGCGGCCGAGCCGGTTGGCGACCAGGGCGCCGGCCAGGGCCAGGACGGCGATCACCAGGGCGGCGAGGCTGCGGCCGTTGCCGCTGTCGGCCTGGGTCCAGGCCAGGAAGGCCGACGCCAGCACGGCGGTGGCCAGTCCGGCCTGCAGGGCGGCCCGGCGGGCCCGCTCGCGGATCTCGCCGACCGTCTTGAGCGCGGCGAACACCGAGCCGTGGAAGGTGAACAGGGCGAGCGTCACCAGGCCGCCGAGCAGCGCGTACGGGTTCAGCAGGTCCCAGAGGCCGCCGACGTAGTTCTTCTGCGCGTCGATGTCCACGCCGCGCACGATGTTGGCGAAGGCCACGCCCCAGAGGAAGGCCGGCAGGAGGGAGGACCAGAAGATGGCCTCCTCCCAGTTCCGCTGCCAGCGGGCGCCGTCGCGCTTGGCCCGGTACTCGAAGGCCACGCCGCGCACGATCAGGCAGACCAGGATCACCAGCAGCGGGACGTAGAAGCCGCTGAAGAGGGTCGCGTACCAGTCCGGGAAGGCGGCGAAGGTGGCGCCGCCGGCGGTCAGCAGCCAGACCTCGTTGCCGTCCCAGACCGGGCCGATGGTGTTGATCAGCACCCGTCTCTCGGCGGTGTTGCGGGCCAGGCCCTTGGTCAGGATGCCGATCCCGAAGTCGAAGCCCTCCAGGAAGAAGTAGCCGATCCACAGGACCGCGATCAGCACGAACCAGACGTCGTGGAGTTGCATGTCAGATCCTCAGTTCCGCAGTGGTCCTCAGTGCCCCGTGTCCCGGTGCCTCAGTAGGCGAAGGCGAGCGGCTTGTCGGCGTCCTCGTCCGAGGTCGGTCCGCGCAGCGAGCGGACCTCGGTGGGCGGCTGTTCGGTCACCACCGGGCCGGCCTTGGCGTACTTGACCAGCAGGCGGACCTCGATGACCGCGAGGATCGCGTACAGCGTGGTGAAGGTGGCCAGCGCGCCGATCTGGGTGCCGACGCTCACGTTGGGGGAGACCGCGCTGGAGGTGGTCATCAGGCCGAAGACGGCCCAGGGCTGGCGGCCCATCTCGGTGAAGATCCAGCCGAAGCTGTTGGCGATCAGCGGGAAGCCCATGGTCAGGATGCCGATCCGCCAGCTCCACTTGGTCAGCGCCGGGCTGAGCTCGCGTCCGGGGGTGAGCATCAGCCGGGGCACCTCGGTGTCGCCGGTGCGGAACCCGGGGCGCAGGAAGAGCTTCTTCCGGGTGGTCCAGAGCCCGATCAGGCCGGCCACGAAGGAGGTCATCCCGAAGCCGATCATGAGGCGGAAGCCCCAGTAGGTGACGAAGATGCTCGGGATGTAGTCCTTGGGGTTGCCGCCGTGCAGCGCGGCCTCGGCGGCCGCGGTGTCGTTGATGCCGGGGACGGAGGAGCTGAAGTCGCTGTGGGCGAGGAAGGAGAGCACCCCGGGGACCTCCAGCGCGACCGAGTTGTGGCCCTTGCCGACGTCGCCGACCGCGAAGACCGAGAACGGCGCGGGCGCCTGGCTGTCCCACAGGGCCTCGGCGGCGGCCATCTTCATCGGCTGCTGCTCGAACATGACCTTGCCCAGCTCGTCGCCGCTGAGCGCGGTGCCGGCGCCGAAGACCACGGCGAGCACCAGGCCGAGCCGCAGCGAGGTGCGCATCGAGGCGGTCTTCCTCGGGTCGGCCGTCTCCGGCTTGCGCTTGGCCTTCCAGAGGTGGAAGGAGGAGATGCCGACCATGAAGGCGGCGCCGGTGAGGAAGGCGGCGGTCAGGGTGTGGGCGACGACGGTGAGGGTGGTGTTCTGGAACAGCACCTTGGTGATGTCGGTCAGCTGCGCCTTGCCGGTGGCCGGGTCGATCGCGTACCCGACTGGGTGCTGCATCCAGGAGTTGGCGGCCAGGATGAAGTAGGCGGAGAGCACGGTGCCCAGCGCGACCATCCACATGCAGGCGCAGTGGATCTTCCTCGGCAGCTTGTCCCAGCCGAAGATCCACAGGCCGATGAAGGTGGACTCGAAGAAGAAGGCGATCAGCGCCTCCATCGCGAGCGGGGCGCCGAAGACGTCACCGACGAAGCGCGAGTAGTCGGACCAGTTCATGCCGAACTGGAATTCCTGGACGATTCCGGTGACGACGCCCATCGCGATGTTGATGAGGAAGAGCTTTCCCCAGAACTTGGTCGCGTGGAAGTACTTCTCCTTGTTCGTCCGCACCCAGGCGGTCTCCAGGCCGGCCACGACCGCGGCCAGGCTGATCGTGAGCGGAACGAAGAGGAAGTGGTAGACGGTGGTGATGCCGAATTGCCATCGCGCGATGGTCTCGTGAGCGATTGCCAGTTCCACGTCGCCCTCTCTCCCAACCTGCCCGCACGTTCGACGGGCGCATTCCGGACAGACTTCTTGTGTAGTCGTAGACCGCCGCCAAGCCGTGCAAGCTTGCCCGCTTGTGAACGTGAACACGTTCACAAGGGCCAGTATCCACCATCCTTACGGGGGAACTGCAGGTGGGGTGGGGTTGACGGACCTGTGCGGTGCGTCACGGTTTGGCGGCGGTCCGCACAGTCTGCGGACCCGGCCCCGGCCGGGGCAACGAACGACCGGGCGGATGCGGACGGGCTCTTGGCCGAACCGGCGCTTGACAGGCCGACGCCCCGCTCGCCACGGCGAACGGGGCGTGCTACCGCCCGACGGGCCCGGTCAGGCGCGGCCGAGGAGCTGGGTGCCCGCGGTGGAGTCGGCGCGAGCGGTGAAGAACTCGGTGAAGCCGTGCAGGAACTCCTCCCGGGTGATCCGCCCGTCCCCGTCCGTGTCCAGCCGGCGGAAACCGTGCGACAGCTCGACCGGATGCACCCGCGGTCCGCCGAACACCGCGCGGTACTCGTCGAACTCCAGGAAGCCGCTGCCGTCGGTGTCGGCGGCCGTGAACACCGCCCGCAGCGCGGGCAGCAACCCCAGCTCCAGGTAGGCCCCGTCCCGGTCGCAGCCGGCCACGGTGGCCGCCACGAACTCCTCCCGGCTGACCTTCCCGTCACCGTTCGCGTCCATCGCCGCGCGCAGCTGCTCCCACCAGCCCTCGAAGGCCTCGTACACCCGGGCCTCACCGGCCTCGTCCAACTCCAGCTGCCAGCACACGTTGTGCGCCATCGCCCGCAGGTCGTGCGCGGTGATGAAACCGTCGCCGGTCTGGTCCAGCACCTCGCGGAAGAACCGGTCCAGCCGGGGCCCGCGGGTGTCACGCTGCGGGCGGTAGCGGCGCCGGCCCGGGCCCGCCTCCTCCGGGGAGCGGTAGCGCAGCCGGTCCGGGAGCCGGCCCACCAGCGCCCCGGCGCCGCGGTGCAGCAGCACCGACAGCAGCGCGCCGCGCCGGGTGGCGGCCAGCCCGAACCGCTCCCGCACCACCGGCGGCAGGTCGGCCACCGTCAGCTCGGTGATCACCCTGGCGACGAGGGCCCGGACCACCCGCCAGCCGGCGTCCCCGAGGAACCACAGCCGCCGCGGCCGGGGCGCCTCGCGCAGCAGGTCGCCCAACAGGTAGCGCGCGGCCTCGGTGAACTCCAGCCTCTCCCGGGCGTACCGGGCGAAGTAGCCGGGCAAGTCCTTCGCGGTGGCGGGCAGTTCGCCCTCGGGCAGGCCGAAGGCGGCGACCGCCTCCTTGAACTCGGCGTACGCCTCCTCCAACTGCCCGGCGTCGTAAGGGTCCCCGCCGAGGCGGCGCATCGCGACCACGCACTCGAAGAGCGTCAGCAGCACCCACGCCCTGGTCGCGGCGTCCCGGGCGTCGTAGGCCCGCCCGTCCGGCCCCGTCCCCCGGATCCGCTTGTGCGCCCGGTCCAGCCGGGCGACCTCCCGCCGCAACGTCTCCGCGTCCTGGTAGAACAGCCGCCGCCCGCTCCCCAGCGTGTGCTCCACCCGCCGCCACGGGTGCGCCCGGTACGTCGAGTGCTCCGCCATCCCCGCCCCGACCACCGGATCCGCCGCCTGCAGCACCAGCAGCCGCCACGCGACCAGGACGATCCGCCACTCGGACAGGTCCCGCCTGAACGACGCCCCCGGCTCAGCCACGGCGCTCGCCGGTGATCTCGGGGCCGATCACGAAGCCCTTGGCCGGGCCCTCGGGGATCACGGCCTCCTTGCCGTAGGGGATACGGGCCGAGTACTCATATGCGCGACGCTCGTGGTCCGGCCCGGTGAGGATGGTCACGATGCCACCGTCATCGTGGTCGTCGATGATCACGTACACCGGGATGCCTGCAGCAGCGTACGCGCGAAGCTTGAGGACATGGTCGCGCTTACGAGCCTCGGCACCAGGAGAAACGGTCTCGACCACCAGCGACACACCGGAAGCCAGTACCCCTACGCCCTCGGGGTGCTCGATCTCGTCGACATCGTCCGGCGCCACGAAGACGTCCGGAATGAGCACCTTGAGGCCGGCAATGACGTTGCCGTCCTGCGCAGGCCCGTACCCGGTGCCCCTCAGATGGTCATACAGAGCCCGCCCCAGCCGCCTGTTGACAGTGAAGTGACGAACTCCGCCGGTGGGTGACAACGTGATCGTCCCCTCGATGATCTCCGCGCGGAAGCCATCGGGTACATCCATGGACTTCCACGCCTGCCACAGCAACTGGTCCAGGTTCACGACGGTCTCCTCGGCAACGAGCGCACTCATGTGAGACACCTCTTTCCCGTCCAGTGTGATCAGCCCGTGCGGGTCCGCACAAGCAACGGCTGCACGGTCGCACACGACCGAGGAGCCGGTTGGGTGAACGGCTTCCGGTTCACTCGATCGGGGCGTTTCGGGCGCGGAAACGCCGGAACTGCAGGGCGGGCCAGGGCCTGTCCTGCGGTTCCGGTGCGGCTCGCGGCCTCCTCCCGAGCGGGCGCGAACCGGGTGGATCAGGAGGTGGAGCGGGTGGCCGGCTTGCGGCGGGAGACGTAGAGGGCGGCGGCGCCGAGGCTGACGGCCAGGCCGGAGCCCAGTGCCAGGTACGGGGTGGCCGGGCCGGAGCCGGTCGCGGCGAGTTCGGTGGTCGAGCCGGTGGTCGAGCCGGTGGTGGTGGCCGCCTGCGAGGTGGTCGTACCGGTCGAGGTCGCCGGCTGGTTCGAGGTGGTGGTGGCCGCGTCCTTGGTGGTGTCCGAGGCCGGGGTGACGGTGGTCGGCTTCTCCGCGGGCTTCTGCACCGGCTGGTCGACCGGCGTCTGCACCGGCTGCTCGACGGGCTTCTCGACGGGCTTCTCGACCGGCTTCTCGACCGGCTTCTCGGCGGCCGCCTTCGCGTCGGCGAGTGCCTTGTCCGCGGCGGCCTTGGTGGCGGCCGCGGCCTTGGTGGCTTCCTGGGCGTCGAGGATCTTGCGGAACTCGGCGACCCGGTCGTCGTCCATCGCCCTCATGGCCGCGTCGGCGGCGGCCTTGGCCTCGGTCTCCGCGGTGTGGGAGGCGTTGGCGGCGTCGAACGCCTTCAGCATCTCCTCCCTGGCCTTGGGCCGGTCCTCCTCCTTGGCCCGGCCGAACGCGGCGGCGGCCTCGCCGGCCGCCTTGTCGAGGGCCTCCCTGGTCTGGGTGGCCAGGGCGGCGGCGGCCTTGGCCTTCTCGTACGCGGCGCGGAGGGCCGGCGGGGTGGTGTAGGTGTCGAACTTGGCCTTGAGGTCGGCCTCGTGGGTCCTGGCCTGCTCGTAGGCCTTGGCCGCGTCGGCGGCGGCCTTCTCCAGTTCGGCGATCGAGCTGTCGTTCCCGGTCTGTGCCGCCGGAGCCGACTCCGCGAAGGCGGGTGCCGCGGAGAACACGGCTGCGGGCGAGATCACGGCGGCGATGACGGCGGCCGAGACCAGCGAACGGCGGAGTTTCACGATGACCCCTTTCGGGTCGGAAAGAAAGCGGGGGCCTCGGTCCGGACTGATCGTCACGGCCGGGCGGTGCCGATCATAGGCAGACGCTTTCTTTACGCTCCATGCCGGTTTCCGGCAATGATCGCGCCCTCGATCTGCCTGGTCCGCAACGGAATTGACGAGTCGACAATCAACCGGCAGTCGGCCCGCGGCCGGCCCTCAGAAAGGCCGGTCGGCGTTGTTGGGCAGTTCGACCCGGAACGTCGCGCCCTCGCCGGGCGCGGTGTCCAGGCTGAGGGTCCCGCCGTGCGCGCGGGTGAGGGCGGTGGCGATGGCGAGGCCGAGTCCGGCGCCGCCGCCGTTGTCGCGGCTGCGCGAGGCGTCGACCCGGAAGAAGCGGTCGAAGACCCGCTGGGCCTGTTCCTCGGTGAGGCCCGGGCCGGTGTCGGCGACCTCCAGCAGGCAGACGCCGCCGGGCCCGGCGCCCACCCCGATCCGCACCGGGGTGCCGGCCGGGGTGTGCTTGACCGCGTTGCCGACCAGGTTGGTCACCACCTGCCGCAGCCGGGCCTCGTCGCCGAGGACGGGCGCCGCGCCGGGTGCGCCCGTGCCGGAGGGGCCGGTGAGCGCGACGGGACGGCTCGGGTCGAGCGCGGTGAGGTCGTGCAGGGCGTCGGCGGCGAGGGTGCGCAGGTCCATCGGGGCGAGGTCGAGCGGGCGCTCCTCGTCCAGCCGGGCGAGCACCAGCAGGTCCTCGACCAGGGCGCCCATCCGGTCGGCCTCGCTCTCGATCCGGGTCATGGTGCGCGTGACGTCCGCCTCGGTGGGCAGGGCGCCCATCCGGTACAGCTCGGCGAAGCCGCGGATCCCGGCCAGCGGGGTGCGCAGCTCGTGCGAGGCGTCGGCGACGAAGCGCCGCATCCGGGCCTCGGACTCGGCGCGGGCCGCGAAGGCCGCCTCGATCTGGGTGAGCATCCCGTTGAGCGCGACCGACAGCCGTCCGACCTCGGTGCCGGGGGAGAGTTCGGGCATCCGGTGCGACAGCTCGCCGGCCGCGATCCGCTCGGCACCCTCCTCGATCCGCCGCAGCGGCCGCAGCCCGGCCCGTACCGCGAAGAAGCCGAGGGCGGTGATCAGCACCAGGACGGCGCCGCCGATGGCGAGGAAGGAGGTGCGCAGTTTGCCGAGGGTGGCGTCGATGTCATCGCGGGAGACGGCCACCATGACGTGGGTGGGGGTGGCCGTCGGGGAGGCGTACGCGTTGGAGCCGGCGGTCTGACCGCGGGGGGCCTGGAGCGGCAGCACCAGCACCCGCCAGCGGTGCTCGCCGCGCTGGTCGGGCAGGTCGAAGGGGACGTCGGGGGCGGTCCGCGCCGGGTCCAGGCCGGCGAGCTGCGGCGCCGGGTCGGTGTCCGCGACGGGTTGGCGCATCACCGCCTGGACCTTGCCGTCCGCGGAGAGGTACTGCACCAGGTACTGGCTGGGCAGGGCGATCCGCCGGCCGGTGACGGCGGGCCGCCCGGGGTTGGGGGTGGACACCTGGGCCGGAGGCTTGCGGGACAGCGGCAGCCCGTAGCGCTGGAGCTGCTCGTCGAGCTGCTCCACCAGCTGGCTCCGGACGGTGCCGACGACGAAGCCGTCACTGACCGCGAGGCCGGTGGTGACCAGCGCGAGGGCGAGCACCAGCAGCCGGGCGCGCAGCGACAGCCGTGAGGTGAACCGGGCGAACACGTGCGGCGGTACCGGTCAGCCCTGCGGGGGGCGGCGCAGTGCGTAGCCGATCCCGCGCACGGTGTGGATCAGCTTGGGGCCGTGCGCCTGGCCGGAGTCGAGCTTGCGGCGCAGGTAGGAGATGTACGACTCGACGATGGAGAGGTCGCCGCCGAAGTCGTAGGCCCAGACGTGGTCGAGGATCTGCGCCTTGGAGACCACCCGGCCGACGTTGGCCATCAGGTAGTGCAGCAGCTTGAACTCGGTCGGGGAGAGCGAGACCGGGGTGCCGCCGCGGGTGACCTCGTGGGCGACCGGGTCGAGGCTGAGGTCGGCGACGACCAGTCGGCCGTCCTCGGCGGGCCCGCCGGCCCGGCGCAGGATGGCGCGGATCCGGGCGATCAGCTCTTCGAGGCTGAACGGCTTGGTGACGTAGTCGTCCGCGCCGGCGGCGAGGCCCTGGACCTTGTCGCCGACGCCGTCCTTGGCGGTGAGGAAGAGCACCGGCAGGTGGTCGCCGGGGTGCCCGTGCGCCGGCCCGGCTATCTGGCCGCGGCTGGTGCGCTCGCGCAGCTTCTCGACGACGGTGAAGCCGTCGAGGTCGGGGAGCATCACGTCGAGCACGACCAGGTCGGGGCGCTCGGCCGTGATCAGTTCGAGCGCCTCGGTGCCGCTGGCGGCGGACGCGACCCGGAAGCCGGAGAAGCGCAGCGAGGCGGCGAGCAGTTCGCGGATGTTGGGCTCGTCGTCCACGACGAGCAGGAACGCCTCGCCCTGGCCCCCGGCCACCGTGGAGCCGCCTGGTGTGGTGACAGTGCCTTGCACGGGGCTTTCGCCTCCCGGTCGGACGATGGCGTTCAGCATGAGGCTAGCTCTCGGAGGCTATGCGGCATGGATGAATGTTGGATTAACACCTTATCGGTCGGTTTTGCGACGACAAGGCCATAGCCGGGCGCTCGGTGGTGTGCGGATGGGCGTGGACACGCCCGGTGCGCCCCCGGACAACAGTGCCCGCCCCCTCCCGTTCGCCGGTATGACCTGGCTCACTCCCCCGCGGACGGAGCCCCGACCACCGGGTGCAGGTCCGCCCACGGGCGGAGCTTCTCCGGGTTGCGCACCGCCCAGATGTGGGTGATCCGGCCGTCGGCGACCCGGAAGGCGATCACCGTGACGGTGACGCCGTCCTGCCGGGCGACCAGGCCGGGCAAGCCGTTGACGGTGCACTCCAGCAACGTCGTCGGCGGCGCGAGACGGGCGATCTCCAGGTAGGCGCGGGCGATCCGCTCGTTCCCGCACAGCGGCTGCGGCAGGGCGCCGACCAGTCCGCCGCTGTCGGCGATCACGGTGGCCCCGGGATCGAGGACGCCCATGAGCGACTTGAGGTCCTTCGCCTCCCAGGCCCGTTTGAACTCCCGCACCACGGCCGCCTGCGCGCGCGTCGGCACCGCCGGGGCCTGCGCGGCACGGATCCGCCGGCGGGCGGAGGTGGCCAGCTGACGGCAGGCGGCCGGCGAGCGGCCGACGATCGCGGCCACCTCGGCGAACGGGTACCGGAAGACGTCGTGCAGGACGAAGGCGACGCGTTCGGCCGGCGTCATGGACTCCAGGACGACGAGGAAGGCCATGGTGACCGACTCGTCCAGGGTGATCCGGTCCGCCGGGTCCGCCGCCGCGGTCGTCGCGGCGGACGTCCACTCCCGGCCCTCCGGCAGCGGCTCGGGGATCCACTCGCCCACGTAGCGCTCCCGCCGCGCCCGGGCCGAGCCGAGGACGTTGAGACAGATCCGGCTGGCGACCGTCGTCAGCCAGCCGCCGGGCGAGCCGATCGCCTCCCGCTCCCGCCGCGGCATCGCGTACCAGCGGGCGTAGGTCTCCTGCACCACGTCCTCGGCGTCGGCCAGCGAGCCGAGCAGCCGGTACGCGAGATTGGTCAACTGCCGCCGCTCGCTCATGATCGCGCCCAGGCGCTCGTCCCGCACCGTTCCCCGCCCCTTCGCGTCGTCGGACCCTTCACCCATCTGACAGGACCGCACTGCGGAATGTGACGCCTTTGCCGTCACCTCACATCCCGAACCGCTGCCTTGTCGTACCGGTCGAAGGCAGGAACCGAGACGGAGGAACCCGATGAACGACTTCCGAGCGACCGCCGACCTGGTCGAGATCCAGGCGCTGCAGGCCGAGTTCACCGATGCCGTGATGATGCGCGACCGCGCCCGGCTGTCACGGCTGTTCACCCCGGACGGCGCGCTGCGGATGCCGAACATCCCCGTCGAGCTGGTCGGCCCCGAGCAGATCCGCGTCGGGGGCGAGAAGCTGCAGGAGCAGTGGGACTTCTTCGTCCAGAACACCCACCCCGGCGCGATCCGGATCGACGGCGACACCGCGACCGGCCGCGCCTACCTGTTCGAGCTCGCGCGTCTGAAGAGCGGCCTCCAGGGGCTCAACCACGCCGTCTACCACGACCGTTACCGGCGCACCGAGGACGGCTGGCGATTCACCGAGCGGGTCTACGAGGTGCGGTACCTCGACACCACCCCGCTGACCGGCTCGGCGCCGGCTCGACGCGCCGACCCGGATGACCCGGGCACCGTCCTGCTGCTGCGCGAGGCCGTCGGCTACTGAGCGCCGTCGGCAACCGAGGACACCCGGGCGCAGGAAGTCGGCCGGGCCGACTTCCTGCGCCGGTGCGGTCCGGCTACGGCTCCAGGCGGTGCGGGCCCCGGAAGAGGAAGGTCGCCTCGCGGATCGACGGCAGGCCGAGGGCGAGCATCAGCAGCCGGCCGAGCCCGAGGCCGAGGCCGCCGTGCGGCGGGGTGCCGTAGCGGAAGCAGTCCAGGTAGCCGGAGAGCGGCCCGGTGTCCATGGCCTTCTCGCGGGCCTGGGCGACCAGCCGGTCGTAGCGGTGCTCGCGCTGGGCGCCGGTGGTGATCTCCACGCCCTTCCACAGCAGGTCGAAGGACTCGGTGACGGTCGGGTCGTCCTCCGGTCGCAGGTGGTAGAACGGGCGCACGGAGGCCGGGAAGCGGGTGACGAAGACGAACTGGTGCCCGGTCTCCTCGGCGATCAGGGCGCACAGCGTCCGCTCGCCCTCGGGGTCAAGGTCGTCCTTGACGCCCTCCGGGTCCCAGCCGGTGGCCCGGAGCCGGGCCAGGGCGTCGGCCATCGTGATCCGGGGGAACGGCAGTTCGGGCACGACGACCTCCGTGCCGAAGTGCTCGGCGATCGCCTCGCCGTGGCGCTCGGCCACGGCCGCGAGGACGCGGCGCAGCATCCGCTCCTCGAAGGCCATCACGTCCTCGACGCCGTCGATCCAGGCGATCTCGACGTCGACGCCGGTGAACTCGGTGGCGTGCCGGGAGGTGAAGGACGGCTCGGCCCGGAACACCGGCCCGATCTCGAAGACCCGGTCGATGCCGCCGGCGATCGCCATCTGCTTGTAGAACTGCGGCGATTGGGCGAGGTAGGCGGTCCGGCCGAAGTAGCCGACCTCGAACACCTCGGCCCCGGACTCGGAGGCCGTGCCCATCAGCTTCGGCGTGTGCAGTTCGGTGAACCCCTCCTCGGCGGTCACCTCGCGCATCGCCCGCTCGACGGTGGTCTGGACGTCGAACACCAGGTGCTGGGAGGGGCGCCGGATGTCGAGGAACCGCCAGTCCAGGCGCTGGTCGATGCCGGTCTTCTCGTCGATCGGCAGCTTCGGCTCGGCGAGCGCGACGATCTCCACGCGGGACGGGACGATCTCCAGACCGCCGAGCTTCACCTGCGGGGCGGCAACCACCTTGCCGGTGATCTTCACCGCGGACTCCGCCGTCACACGCTCGAAGGCGGCCTCGATGACGTCGCCGTCCCCACCGCGCGGGTGGGTGACCTGAACGAGGCCGGTGTGGTCACGGACCAGGACGAACTGGATGCGCCGCTGCAGCCGCAGCGTGTTCACCCAGCCGTAGACGGTGACCGTCTCCTCGATGTGCGCGTGGAGGTCTGCGACGAGGGTGCGCGTCATGGCGGCAACTCCCTGGGTTGCGGGCGCGTTGGTCGCGCCGACGACGAGCGGTAGACGGCCGCTCGGGGGGACGCGCCCACCATAGGCGGCCAAGATCGTGGAAGTCGCCCGGATTTCTACGGCGGCGCGGATCGCGGCACGCAGAGCGCGGCTCGCGGCTCGTGGCTCGCGGCTCGTGGCTCGCGGCTCGCGGCTCGCGGCTCGCGGCTCGTGGCTCGTGGCGCGCGGATTCAGCCCATGCCGAACGAGTCGTGGACCGGCCGCACCTCCACCGCCACCACGTGGAAGTCGAGGACGCGCCCGGCGATCTCCCGCGCCCGCTCCGGGCTCGCGCAGTCGATGACGTAGTAGGCGGTCAGGTGCTCGGCCGCCGCCGCGAAGGGCCCGTCCACGGGGGTCGGACCGTCCGGACCGTCCCCGTTCCACCGGAGCGTCGTCGTGTCCGCCGGGTACGCCAGCCCCGCGCCGTTCAGCATCTCGCCGGAGCCCTCCAGGTCCCGGTGGAGCTCCTCGTGCCGACGGAACACGCCCGCCCGCTGCTCGTCGGTCATCGCCGCGGTCGCCGCCGGATCGGCGTACATCAGCACCATGTACTTCATGCCGCGATCCTCGCACCGGAACGCGTGGATGCCGGGGCTCACCGCACCGGTTCCGCCGTCACGGCTGCCGAGGGGCGGCCCCTCGCGTGGGTGGGCGCGAGGGGCCGCGGGGGCGGATGGTTCCAGGATGGTTCCAGGGGCCGCGGGTCAGAGGGTCCAGCCGAGGGTGGTGCCGTCCGGGGCGGTGTAGCCGATGCGCTGGGTGTCCGGGCCCGCGTCGAGGGTGAACCACTCGCGGCGGGGGCGGTTGTGGGCGAGCCAGCTCTCGTGGACGGCGTCGATGTCCTGGGCGGCGTCGCCGTCCCGGGCGGCGGCGAGGGCGTGCAGGCCCGCCCAGAAGGAGAAGCCGGGGTCGTCCAGGACGCGGGGGTCGGCCGCGGGAGCCGCCGGTGCGGGGGCCTCGCCGGGGTTCAGCGGCGTGCGGGCGGCCGGGCTGGGGAGGAAGCGGCCGACCGCGCGCCCGTCGGGCAGCTTGGTGAGCCTGGCGACCGCGCCGCCGACCGGGGCGAGGATGAGCCCGCCCGGCGCGCACTGGTCGAGCCAGGCCCGGGGGATGCGGCGGACCTCGCCGGTGGCGATGATCCGGTCGTACGGCGCTCCGGCCGGGTGCCCGTCCGCGCCGTCGGCCCGGACGACGGACGGTTCGAAGCCGGACTCGGCCAGGCGGGCGCGGGCGGCGGCGACCGGGTGCTCGGTGCGGTCGGTCGAGGTGACGGTGGCCGCGCCGGCGAGGTGGCAGAGCAGGGCCGTCTGGTGACCGGTGCCGGTTCCGATCTCCAGCACCCGGTCGCCGGGGCGGACGTCGAGCGCGTCGAGCGCTTCGGCCAGCAGGCTCGGCGGGGCGGCGGCCGAGGTGGCGACTCCGCCGCGCAGGCCGCCCGGCGCGGCGTCCTCCGCGTGCACGCCGTCGATCCCGGTCACCAGCACCCGGTCCGCGTACACCTCCCGCAGCCACGAGTCGTCCCCGAAGTCGTCGGCGCGCCAGGGCAGGTGGAGACCGCTCTCCTCGCGGTAGAACACCGGGACGAACGGGTGTCGCGGCACCGCGAGGAACGCCTCGACCACCCGGGCGGACAGCCCGACGGTTCCGCGCTCGACCTCGGAGGCCAAGTCGACCCTGGCACGCAGGAGTTGCTCGTCGGTGTGGAGGACGGTCGGCATGCCCGGTCGGCCCTTCCCTGCTCGCGGTCACGGACGTCGGGGCAGACCGGTCACCTGCTCGATGAACCGTCCGGCCGTTTTGCTTTCCCCCGCGACCGGCGCCCCCGATGCTCCCGAAGACGTGAACAGATGGTCAAGACTTGTGAATGAATGAATTGCTGAATTCGCCGGGCCGGGCGGGCGGTTCGCGTTTCCGGGCTCAGCCGAAGACGGCCGTCGGCTCACCGGTGTACCAGGTGTTGTCGATGCGGAGCCGGCGGATCACCCAGCGGTCGCCGTCCCGGACGAGGTCGACGTCGTACGGGTTCTTCAGCAACGCGTGCGTGGCCGGGTCTGCGGTGAGCAGGTGCTGGGCCTCCACCAGGGCGGTGAGCCGGGCGGTGTCGCCGTCGATGGTGATCCGCGGGTTGGTGACCTGGTGGGTGGTGTCCACCCGGCCGGCGAACATGGCCAGGATGGTGGTGACGATGGTGTCGCGCCCGGACATCAGCGGCGGCTCGGCGCCCCACTTGGCGGCGGCCGGACGGAAGTCCAGCTCGGCGTCGGCGGCGAAGGCCGAGGCGAACAGCTCCTCGTCCTTGAGGTCCTGCCCCAGGCCGAAGCGGTAGAGCGCGTCGACGATCTCCGCACGGTCCCTGAGCTCGGCGACGACCGCGTCGGTGTCGTGCGCGGGGGCGGTCAGGGCGCGGTCGCGGGTGACGTACATGATGTCCTCCTGGGGGCGGGGCGTTGTGCCGACACCGTTGATCCTGCTCGCAGCCTGATGCGCCATCAACGCGGGCCTGCGCAACGATCGTGAAGTCCCGCTTAACGCCGGAAGGGTGGGTATACGTGCTGGAGCGCCATGAGCTGGAGGCCTTCCTGACGCTCGCCGAGGAACTGCACTTCGGCCGCACCGCCGAGCGCCTGCACGTCTCCACGGCCCGGGTCAGCCAGACGATCGCCAAGCTGGAGCGCCGGATCGGCGTCCCACTGTTCCACCGCACCAGCCGCCGGGTGGAACTGTCCTCCTCGGGACGGCAGTTGGAGGAGGAGATCCGGCCCGCCTGGGAGCGGATCACCGACGCGTTCGGGCGGGCCGTCGAGGCCGGACGGGGCCTGACCGGGCTGCTGCGGGTCGCCTTCGACGGGCCGGCGGCGGGCCAACTGCTGGTCGGCGTCGCGCAGGTGTTCCGCGACCGGCACCCCGACTGCGACGTCCGGATCCGTGAGGCACACCTGCCGGACGTCCTGCCGTGGCTGCGCGGTGGCGAGGTGGACCTGGCACTGACCTGCCGCCCGATGCACGCCGAGGGCATCGCCGTGGGTCCGGTCCTGGTGCGGGAGCCCCGCATGCTCGCCGTACCGGCCGGGCACTCCTTCGCCCGCCGCACGGCCGTCTCCGTCGAGGACCTCGCCCGGGTGACCGTGCTGCAGCTCCCCGAGTCCCTGCCGGACGCCCTGCGCGACGACCGCGCACCGCGCCGGACGCCCGCCGGGAAGCCCGTCACGCTCGGCCCGTCGGCCGCGACGTTCAACGAGGTGCTGACCCTGGTCGGCGCCGGGGAGGGCGTCTTCGCCGTCGGCGCCCACGTACGGCGCTACTTCGCCCGCCCCGACGTCGTCTACGTGCCCTTCGAGGACGCCGCGCCGGTGGAGTGGGGCCTGGTGTGGCTCGCCGACGGCGCCACCGCCCGCGTCCGGGCCTTCGGCGAGGCCGCCCTCGACGTGGTGCAGGAGCACACGCCCGCCCCCTGAGCGGTGCTCCGCTGTCCGCCATCAGGGTCAAGGACCGCCCCGCCTTGCCCATCCGCTGGCGTGCCTGGTGAAGCGGCGGCGCCCGTTCGGGCTGAAGTGGTGGCACCATTCCCACCCGCCCGGAGAGAGACCCATGAAGACTTCCCGCACGATGACTGCCACGGCCGCCGTCGCCCTGATCACCGTGGTGTGCGGCGGCTGCTCCAGCAGCACGAAGACGACGGCCCCGGCGAGCACCTCACCCGCGGCGACCTCCACGGCGACTTCCACGACGAGCGCCTCCGGCAGTCCGAGCGCCACGTCGACGTCGACGGGGAGCGCGAGCCCCACCGCCGCAGCCACCGGCGCGGCCGTGGTCGGGGCCGCCACCGCCGGCAAGTACCAGAACATCCTGGTCGACTCCCAGGGCAAGACGCTCTACCTGTTCGAGGCGGACACCTCGCCCACCTCGACCTGCTACGACGCCTGCGCCACCGCCTGGCCGCCGCTGCTGACCACCGGCACCCCCACCGCCACCAACGGCGTCGACCAGGCCAAGATCACCACCACCGCCCGCAAGGACGGCACCTCCCAGGTCGTCTACAACGGCCACCCGCTCTACCACTTCGAGGGCGACACGGCGAAGGGCGACACCAACGGCGAGGAGTCCAGCGCCTTCGGTGCCAAGTGGTACGTGGTCAACGTCTCGGGCAACAAGGTCGAGGGCGACTGAGCGGATGGCTGATGCCGAACGGCCGTCCCGTCCCCGGTGGCGGGCCCCCGGCCTCCTGTGGGCGCTCCTGCCGGTGGCGGTGACGGCCGGGCTCTTCTGGTACGGCCGGGCACACACCCCCGACTACACGAGCAGCCTCTTCGGCCGCCGCTACGACGACGCCAACCAGCTCAAGGCCCAGCTCGGCACCGCCCTGCTGGGCCTGGCCGTGGTCCAGCTCCTGCTGGCGCTGTGGATGTACGGCCGGCTGCCCGGCGCGGCCGCCGCACCCCGCCCGGTACGGACCGGGCACCGGCTGGTCGGCCTGGCGGCGTTCCTGGTGTCGCTTCCGATCGCCTACCACTGCATCACCGCGTACGGGGTGCAGCTGACGGACAGTCGGATCGCCCTGCACTCGTTCGCCGGGTGCTTCCTCTACGGCGCGTTCGTCGCCAAGGTCATCGTGGTCCGCCACCGCCGGCTGCCCGGCTGGGCCCTGCCCGTGACGGGCGGCGCGCTGATCGTCCTGATCGCCCTGCTCTGGTACAGCGCGGCGCTCTGGTACCTGAACGGCTACCACGTGCCCGGCCTGTGAAAGAACCCGGCGGCCCCGTGCGAGAAGCACGGGGCCGCCGGGCTGTTCAGCTCTGCTTGGGGAAAGCAGAGGTGCGGGTGAGGACCGCGACAGCGACCAGGGCGAGGGCGGAGAGTCCCTGGAGGACGGCGTACCAGGGCGGGCAGAGGCCGGGGATCAGATCGACGCCGATGAGCGCGACCGGCATGACCGTGGCGACGGTGCGGAGCCGGTCGAAGTCCCGGTAGGAGCCCTCGGCGGCCCGGGTGGCGAGCCGGAGCAGGAGCGGGGTGACCCCGAGGAGGATCACACCGCGGAACCACATGAACGAGGTCGCCTCGTGCCCGGTGAACGCCATCACGGCGACCGTGCCGAGGATGATCGCGCTGACGGCGCCGAAGAGCGTGATGCACTTCTTCACCGTGGTGAAGCTGTCCTGGGTGGTCGCGGTCGCCATGGTGCTGTTCCCTCCGTGTCGTTGTGAGAACGACGCTACGGAGCAGAGCGGATCCCCGGTACGGGTCTGGCCCCACCCGTGGGTGGGTCCAGCCACACTCCTGGGGAAGACGGACCGGCGGCCCCCTACGAGGAGCAAGGGGCCGCCGGAACGAAGCACTACGCGCGGGGGAGCAGGCGGTCGAACTCGCCCGCCTTCGCCCCCTGGAGGAAGGCGGCGAACTTGGAGGCGCTGGTACGGACGATGACCTCGCCCTCGTCTGACTCACGGAGCTCGATCGCCCCGTCGACAGTGCGCACCTCGACACAGTCGGCGTTCGAACCGGAGTAACTTGACTTCTGCCAGGTAGAGTTACGCATTTTGGCTTTCCATGTCCTTCTTGATGGATCGAATGAACTCCCGGGACTCCTCTTCCGAGAGAGCCGCCGAGCCGATCTGGGCAAGCAGTGACCGAAATCGGGCTGTGTGGGCCGGCGCGTCGAAGAGCAGACTGCCGAGACCCGAGTCCGCTTGCACCGTGTCGAGTTCCTGAATCGGCCCTTCGACGTACGTGAAGTTCTCGCTGGGGAGCGGAATCGTGTCGACATCGAAGGTTACGACTCGAATCGAGATGTTGGGCTGTTCGGAAGCTTCGAGGAGCGCACCGAGCTGCTCGGCTTGGACCTTGGTTCCGCTGAACCGCATGCGCAGTGCCGCTTCATGGATGTATGCGGCGAACGGAGTCGGTTCGGATCGAATGATGTGCCAGCGCCGCAAGCGGAAGCCCACCCGGAGATCGACCTCATGAGCCGGGAGGCGCGGATAGGAACGAGCGAAGATGGCCGAGGCATAGGCGTCCGTCTGAAGCAACCCATGGATGAAAGCCATCGTGTAGGCCGATAGCCCCTGTGCGTGGCCCTCGACCTCAGCCACCTCGAGGAAATGCACGACTACACCGCTCCCCAGGTCACCGCCCTCCTCGGCGAGTTGCACCGGCGTGGACTCCCCTACGGGCTCCTCTGGGGCTCCGCCTCCCCCGGCGAGACCACCCTCGACGGCCGCCTGCTGATCGACTTCGGCAACGCCCCGGTCAGTACTCTCCTCAACCTGCTCCACCTGCTGCGCGACACGGACCGCAACGCGGCCTGGGAGCACGAACCGCGCTGAGCACACGCGAAGGCCCTCGCCCAGGGAAGGGACGAGGGCCTCGCGCGCGTCAGGCGGGTTCCGGGTCAGCCGCCGGACGGGTTCCTAGGGGCGCCGCCACCGGCACCGCCACCGCCGAACCCACCGCCGCCGAAGCCTCCGGCGGCCGCGTTGCCTTCGACGAGCTGGTTGGCGGTGTAACCACCGTTGGCGTCGGGGGTGCCGACGACGGTCACGCTCTGGCCGGGCTGCAGGTCGGCGACCTTGCCCTCCTTGTTGAGCTGGACCTTCGTCGCGTCGCCGGTGGTGACCTTGATGGTGTTGCCGTTGGCGTCGGTCAGGTAGACGGTGGTGCCGTCGACGGCCTTGACCGTGCCCCGGGCGAGACCGGCCTGGCCGCCCTGGCCCTGCCCGCCGCCCTGGCCCTGTCCGCCCTGGCCGGCCCCACGGCGGGAGCCGTTCTGCCCACCGCCCTGCCCGGACCCGCCCTGCCCGGACCCGCCCTGCCCGCCGCCCTGCCCGCCGCCCGCAGCGGGGCGCTGGGCACCGGCGGCCGCCGCGGGCCGGGAGGACTTGCCGTCGGAGGAGCCGTTGTTCTGCTGGTACCAGACCCCGCCCGCGAACGCGCCGGTGGCGATCACGCCGCCGGCCAGCACCAGGCTGATCCAGGGCAGCTTCCGCCGGGGCGGCGCGGCCAGCTCGGCGCTCACATCACGGGCGTCCGGCGGGGTCGAGAGCAGGGCGACCTGCTCGGCCGGGGTACTGCTGACCGTGGCGATCTCTTTGCTCATGGGTTGGAGTCCTACTCGTGCCGGAGGGCGTCGATCGGCCGCAGGGAGGCGGCCCGGTTGGCGGGGTAGCTGCCGAAGAACAGCCCGATGGCGACGGCGATGCCGAACGCGCCGAGCACCGATTCGGGGATCACCACCGGCTTGATGCCGACGATGCTGAAGTGCGAGCCGACCATGCCGGCCGCCACGCCCAACCCCGCGCCGATCACCGACAGCAGCGTCGACTCGGTCAGGAACTGCCCGAGGATGACCGCGCGCGGCGCGCCGAGCGCCTTGCGGATGCCGATCTCACGCGTCCGCTCGGTGACGGTCACCAGCATGATGTTGGTGATCCCGATCCCGCCGACGAGCAGCGAGATCGCCGCCACCGCGCCGAGCAGCACGGTGAAGGTCTTGGTGGTGCTCTCGCGCGCCGTGAGCAGCGAGGCCTGGTTGGTGATCCGGAAGTCGGCCTTGCTCGGGTCGGCGATCGCGTGGGACGCGAGCAGCACCCGGGTGATCTCCGACTGGGCCGCCGTGGTCGAGTCCGCGGAGGCCGCCTGCACCAGGATCTGGTTCACCGTGCCGAAGCCGGTGAAGGCGTTCTGCACCGTCGGCAGCGGGGCGATGACCACGTCGTCCGGGTCGGTGAAGCCGCTGCCGCCCTTGGCCTGCAGCACGCCGACCACCGTGAACGGCGTGCCGCCGAGGACGATCTGCTTGCCGACCGGGTCCTCGGTGTCGAACAGCTGCTTCGCCGTGGTGGCGCCGAGCACGGCGACCTTGCGCGAGCCGAGCACGTCGTCGTTGGTGAAGTACTCGCCCTTCGCGACCTTCTGGTTGGAGGTCTCGAAGTACGCCGGGTAGGTGCCGACGATCGAGCCGGGGCTGTACGAGATGTTCCCGTACAGCGCCGTGCCGCTGGTCGTGACGACCGGGGCCACCGACTTGATCGCCGCGGAGTCGCCGTCGTTCGCCAGCGCCTTGGCGTCGGCGACGGTGAGCTTCTTCACCGAGGAGGCGGCCCGGGCGCCACCGGCCGCCGAACCGGAGCTGACGGTCAGCGAGTTGGTGCCGAGCGAGGTGATCGAGTCCTTGACCGCGACCGACGAGCCGTTGCCGACCGCCAGCAGCAGGATCACCGAGGCGACGCCGATCAGCACGCCGAGCATGGTGAGCGCCGAGCGCACCTTGTTGGCGGCCAGGCCGCCGACCGCGAAGCGGAGTGTCTGCCAGAGGATCACGCGGGCACTCCCAGGTCACGAAGGGCGGGTGGCGGCCCCTCCACCGGAGCCTGCCGGATGTCGCTCACGATCTGTCCGTCGACCAGCCGCAGCACCCGCTTGGCGTGCCGGGCGACCTCGTCCTCGTGGGTGATCAGGACGACCGTGCGGCCGGTGGCGTTGAGCCCGTCGATCAGGCCCAGCACCTCCTCCGTGGAGCGGCTGTCCAGGTTGCCGGTCGGCTCGTCGGCGAGCAGCATCGCGGGGGCGGTGACCAGCGCCCGGGCCACCGCGACGCGCTGCTGCTGGCCGCCGGAGAGCTCGTTGGGCTTGTGCCCGGAGCGCTCGCCGAGGCCGACCAGGGAGAGCGCGGCCAGGGCCCGGCGGCGCCGTTCGGCGGCCCGGACGCCCGCGTAGGCGAGCGACAACTCGACCTGAGCGAGGGCGGTGGTGCGCGGGATCAGGTTGAAGGACTGGAAGACGAAGCCGATCTTGCGGTTGCGCACCAGCGAGAGCTGCTGCTCGTCCAGGTGGCCGACGTCGACGCCGTCCAGCAGGTAGCGGCCGGACGTCGGGACGTCGAGGCAGCCGAGGATGTTCATCAGGGTGGACTTGCCGGAGCCCGAGCTGCCCATCACCGCGACGAAGTCGCCCTGCTCGATGTCCAGGCTGACGCCCTGGGGTGCGCCGGTCTCCGGGTCGTCCGGGCCGCGCAGCGCGTGCACGGTGGCGTCGCCGTGCCCGTACGACTTGGTGAGCCGGCGGATCCGGATCACCGGCACGGGCGTCGCGGGGACGCGCTTGTCGATGACGTGACGCATGCTCAGCCCCGACCGCCCCGGCCGCCGCCGCCACCGCCGCCGCCCGCACCGCCGCCGCCGCCCGGGAAGACCCCGGCGCCGCCGCCGGCCCCGCCGCGGTTGCCGCCGGCGCCCGGGAAGGAACCGTTCGGGAAGCCGTTGCTGCCGCTGGTGGTGGGGAGTTCGACCTTGTCGCCCTCCTTCAGCCCGGAGACCACCTGGACCGTGCTGTCGCCCTCGACGCCGACCCCGACGGTGACCCGCTCGGTGGCGCCGTTCTCGTGCACCACGGTCGCGGTGCGGGAGGTGCCGGTGCCCGACAGGGCGGAGGTGGGCAGCGAGAGCGCGTTGTCGGCCTCGCCGGTGATCACCTGGACGGTGGCGCTGAGGCCGGTGCGCAGCGTGCTGGTGTCGCCGCCCAGCTGGAGCGTGGCCGCGTACTGGACGGCGGAGGAGCCGGCCGCGCCGCCGGAGCCGCTGCTGCTGGGCAGCGAACTGACCGACAGGACGGTCGCGTTGAGCTTGGTTTCGGACTGCGCGTTCAGCGTGACGGTGGCCGCCTCGCCCTTCTTCAGCTTGAGCGAGTCGAGCTCGGAGAAGTTCGCGGTGACCTGCATGCCGGTCGGGTTGGTGAGCACGATGAAGCCGCTGGGGGAGCTCGAACCCGTGCTGGTGCCGGTCGACTTGGCGGAGCCGCTGCCGGTGGACCCGGAGGCGGTCGCGCCGACCGTGTCGCCGACCTTGCTGGAGATCGAGGCGACGGTGCCGTCCGTCGAGGCCGTCAGCGTCGTCCCGGCCAGCGCCGCCTGGGCGTTGGAGAGGCTGGTCTGCGCGGTGGCGACCTGCTGCTCGGCCTGGGCCACGGCCGCGTCGTCGATCTTGGTGGTGGTGATGGTGGTGGTCTGCGGGGCGGGCGTACTGCTCCCGCCCGCCCCGCGTCCGCCACCGCCGCTGCCGGACCCGCCACCGGACCCCCCGGAGGTCGAGGCCGGCAGCGGCTCGGTGGTCGTGGTGGTGACCCCGGCCTGCGCCTTGGTGAGGTTGGCGTTGGCCGTGGTGAGGGCCACCCGGGCCGCGTCCACCTGCTGCTGGGCCGCCGTGGTGTCGACGGTGGCGAGCACCTGGCCCTTCTTCACGGCGTCCCCGACCGCGACCTTGACCGCGGTGAGCTTGCCACCGGTGGTGAAGTCCTGGGCCGCGTCGGTGGGTGAGATCAAGGTGCCGGTTCCGGACACGGTGGCCAGGACCGTTCCCTTGCCGACCGTCGCCGTGCGGGTCGTGGGCTTGGCCGCGGCCGGACCGGAGCTGCCGCTGACCGTGGCGTACACCAGGGCCGCACCGCCCAGCAGGGCCACGCCGAGCGCGGAGTTGACGAGGACGGCACCGCGCCGCCGTGGGAGCACCTTCATGCCGGACAGCTTCGCGGGGCGCTCTTTCGGAGACCTGAGCGCAGGCTGGGAGAAGACTGGACGACCGGATCCGGGCATTCCGGGCAGAGTGCCCGGCTCGCGCGGCCCGCTTGGCCGCTCCGTGGCCGATCGTTGGCCCAACTCCCAGCGGGCTCCCAGCGATCCACAGCCATCCTGGAGCGATCCGGGACGGAACCGGGACAACTCCGGGACGGCCGGGGGACGGCTCCGGAACGGCGACGGAAAGCCTGCGGAACGGCTGCGTGAACGGCTGAACGCCGCAGGGGCGCGCCGGTGGACGGCGCGCCCCTGCGGGTCGTGCGAGCCTTGCGGCTCCGGAAGGTCAGAGCGACTTGCGGAAGGCCTCCGCCACCGACAGGAAGATCGAGTTGCCCTCGGCCTCCCCGATCGACACCCGCACGCCCTCCGGGAACGGCCGCACGATCACGCCCGCCTCGGCGCAGGCCGCGGCGAACTCCGCCGAGCGCTCGCCGAGCCCCAGCCAGACGAAGTTGGCCTGCGAGTCCGGGATCTCCCAGCCCTGGGCGCGCAGCCCGGCCACCACCCGGTTGCGCTCCTCGACCAGCGCGTCGACCCGCTCCAGCAGCGCCTCCTCGGCGCGCAGCGAGGCGACGGCGGCGTCCTGGGCGAGCTGGTTCACGCCGAACGGGACGGCGGTCTTGCGCAGCGCGGCCGCCACCGGCTCGTGCGCGATCGCGAAGCCGACCCGCATGCCCGCCAGGCCGTACGCCTTGGAGAAGGTGCGCAGCACGCAGACGTTGGGGCGGTCGCGGTAGAGGTCGATGCCGTTGGGCACCTCGGGGTCGCGGATGAACTCGATGTAGGCCTCGTCCACGACCACCAGGACGTCACCGGGGACGGCGTCCAGGAAGCGCTCCAGCTCGGCGCGGTGGATCACGTTGCCGGTGGGGTTGTTGGGGTTGCAGACGAAGATCAGCCGGGTGTTCGGGGTGATCGCGGCGAGCATCGCGTCCAGGTCGTGGTCGCCGGTCTCGGTGATCGGCACCGGGACGGGCGTGGCGCCGGCGATCTGGGTGATGATCGGGTAGGCCTCGAAGGAGCGCCAGGCGAAGATCACCTCGTCGCCCGGGCCGGCCGTGGCGAGGATCAGCGACTGGGCGACGCCGACCGAGCCGGTGCCGGTGGCGATGTGCTCGGCGGGCACGCCGAAGCGCTCGGCCAGCACCGCGGTCAGCTCGTTGACGCCCATGTCGGGGTAGCGGTTGAGCGAGCCGGCCGCCTGGACGGCCGCCTCCAGCACGCCGGGCAGCGGGGCGTACGGGTTCTCGTTCGAGGACAGCTTGTAGGCGTCGGCGCCGGCCGGCTTGCCGGGCTTGTAGGTGGGGATGCCGTCCAGGGTCGGCCGCAGGCGCGGGCCCTGCGCTGACGTACCACTGCTCACGGTCGTACTCCGTTTCCAGAAGTTGCACAACTGTCCGGTGCGCTCGCCCGCCACGGACGGGTTCGCCCCCGTGCCCGGGATCTCCTGACGCGCCCGGACCACCCCGGTCGGGTGCCTTGCACCATACCGACCGCCCTCACCCGTAGGAGTGAGATGCCCGGTCGGGTTACAGGTGCAGATCAGCCATTCTGCCCGGTTCCTTTGGCACATGTCAGAGGTAAGAGGCCTGGTTTCGGGCGGGGATCGAAGGGGCGCACCCCGGCTCACTCTTGGAGAAACGTATCTCCGAAGGCTCCCGATGCGCCGGTCACAGACCCTTGTCAGGAGCCATACGATCGGTCCGCCATGACAGCAGCAGCCAACCAGAGCGGTCGGCGACCCACCACCTCACGGCGTCTGGAGCGGGCAGGCATCCGGGATGTGGCGGCAGCCGCCGGAGTGTCGATCACCACCGTCTCCGACGCGCTGAACGGTAAGGGCCGCCTGCCCGACGAGACCCGCAGCCGGGTGCGCGAAGTCGCCGAGCGCCTCGGCTACCGCCCCTCGGCGGCGGCCCGCACCCTGCGCACCGGACGGTCCGGCCTGATCGGGCTGACCGTCACGACGTACGGCGAAGAGCCCTTCACCTTCACCGAGTTCGCCTACTTCGCCGAGATGGCCCGGGCCGCCACCAGCGCCGCCCTCGGCCGCGGTTACGCGCTGGTGGTGCTGCCCGCCTCGTCGCGCCACGACGTCTGGGGCAACATCGCCCTGGACGGCACCGTGGTGATCGACCCGCCCGACCAGGATCCGCTGGTCAGCGAGCTGTACCGGTCCGGCGTCCCGGTCGTCAGCGACGGCAAGCCGGGCAACTGCCCGGTCACCGCCTGGGTCGACAACGACCACGAGGCCGCCGTCCTCGGCATCCTCGACCACCTGTCCGAAGCCGGCGCCCGCCGGATCGGCCTGCTCACCGGCACCAGCACCGACACCTACACCCGGCTCTCCACCGAGGCCTACCTCGGCTGGTGCACCAAGGTCGGGCAGGAACCGGTGTACGAGGCCTACCCGGCGCACGACCCGGCGGCCGGCGCGGTCGCCGCCGACCGGCTGCTCGCCCGCCCCGACCGGCCGGACGCCGTCTACGGCCTGTTCGACCCCAACGGGACGGACCTGCTCGCCGCCGCCCGCCGCTACGGCCTGCGGGTGCCGGACGACCTGCTGCTGGTCTGCTGCAGCGAGAGCGACGTCTACGCGGCCACCGAACCGCCGATCACCACGCTCTCGCTCAAGCCGCGCAAGATCGGCACCACCGTGGTCAACCTGCTCATCGACGCGATCGAGGGCGTGGACTCCGGGACGGGCGTCGACATCGCGCGGCTCTTCCCGCCCCGGTTCCGCACCGCCGGCAACGGACCGCCGCCGGGCACCCTGATGCCGACCGAACTGATCGTCCGCGCGTCCTCCCAACGCCGGAGCCCGCGCACCACCGTCAGCCCGCCCCGCCCCCCGGGCGAGGTCTAGACCGCCGACGCCGACCGGCGTCGGCGGGGCACCGACCGGGGCGCGGATCGGGGCACCGGCCGGAGCCCCGACCGGCCCAGCCGGACACCGACCGGAGCCGGGCGAGCACGAAAGACGCCCGGCCAGAGCTGACGAGACCCTATCGAGCCAGGACAAAACGGACCCTCAAGGGCCGCCCGGCTGACGCTCCGGAGGATTGGATGCCCACCAGGTGACGACGGCGGGAGAGTGGTCTTCCTATGATGGGCGAATGACACCCGAGGACCGCTTCCCCGGGCCCGAGCACCCCCACTCGGGCCCCCGCCATCAGCCGGACCTCGACGTGCTGCCGTACGGCACCTATTACGAACCCGAGCCCGCCCAGACCTACCCGGGCACCCCGTACGACGCCGAGACGTACAGCGGCTACGGCGGCGCCCGCTACCTGGAACAGCACTGGACCTCCGACGGGCAGGGCCACACCGTGCACGCCCAGGGCCAGACGGTGAACCAGTCCACGGCGTTCTCGCACCAGGACCACGCGGGCTACGACGGCCGGACCGGGTACGAGGAGCCCACGGCCTACGACGGCCAGGAGCGCTCGGCCTACGACAGTCAGGAACACGCGGCCTACGACGGTCAGGAGCACGCGGCGTACGAGGACAACAGCGGCTACGACGACCGCGCCGGCTACGAGCCGACCCTCCCCGACCAGCCCTCCCCGGCCCTCCAGCTCGCCGGCCGCGACGACCCGCCGACCATCGAACTCGGCCCGCCGCTGCCGCTGCCCGACCCCGCCGCCCCGACCTACCCCTACCCGGCCCCCGGCCCCGGCGAGCCCCCCGGCCCGGTGTACGTCGTCGGCGACGTCCACGGCTACCTGGAGGAGCTGCGCGCCGCGCTGCACGGCCAGGGCCTGATCGACGCCGACGGCCACTGGTCGGCCGGCCGCGCCCGGATCTGGTTCCTCGGCGACTTCACCGACCGCGGCCCCGACGGCATCGGCGTCATCGACCTGGTCATGCAGCTCGCCGCCGAGGCCGCCGCGGCCGGCGGCTACTGCCGCGCCCTGATGGGCAATCACGAACTGCTCTTCCTCGGCGCCGCCAAGTACGGCGACGAGCCCGTCCAGTCCACCGCCGGCACCGCCTCCTTCCTGGCCGCCTGGCGGCTCAACGGCGGCCAGCAGAACGACCTGGACCGCCTGGAGGCGCACCACATCAGCTGGCTGTCCCGGCTCCCCGCCATCGCGCTGGAGGACGACCACCTGCTGCTGCACTCCGACACCACCGCGTACCTGGAGTACGGCGAGTCCATCCCCGACGTCAACGACGCCGTGCACGGCCTGCTCTCCGACGGCAGCGTGGACGAGTGGTGGGACTGCTTCCGCCGCTTCACCAAGCGCTTCGCCTTCCGCGGCGACGCCGGACCGACGGCCGTCCACGAGCTGCTGGACACCTACGGCGGCACCCGGATCGTGCACGGGCACAGCCCGATCCCGTACCTCACCGGCGCGGTGCACGCGGACGACGGCCAGCCGCCGCACATCCCCGGACCGTACGTGTACGCGGACGACCTCGCGGTGGCGATGGACGGCGGCGTCACCATGGAGGGGCGGCTGCTGGTCGCCCGACTGCCCATCAACTGACGGCAGTCGTCGAACGGTTGTTCCCGGCGCCCGGGCCGTCGCACACGCGCGGCCCGGGGCGCGAAATTCCGGAAACCGACTGTCAGCCCGGGCACACCCGCCCCTACCATGAGGCACACCACACCCGGCCGCCCGTCCGGCGGCCCGCCTCCGCGCCCGTTTCGGCGTCCTGAGGGCGCCCGCGCCCCCGGGGCGGAGCGAACCGGGGTCCGCACGAACGGGGTCCCCATGTCCAACCCCCCGCCGATGCTCGCCGAGGACCGCCCGGAGTACGAGCGCCTCCTCGCCGAAGCCCTGCGCGACCGCACAGTCCTCACCGCCCTGCGCGCGCCCGGCGCGCTCACCACCGACCAACTGCGCATCCGCGCGCTGCGCGACGCCGACGGCATCAACGCCGCCGCCGGCACCGAGTACGCGCACTACGCCCGGCTGCGCGAGAGCCTGCGCACCACACCCCCGCCACCACCCGGCGCCGAACCCACCGCCCCCGGCCTGCTCACCCAGCTGCGCTCCGCGAACGGCGGCGCCGGGCTGTTCCCCGTCCTCACCGTGCTCACCCCGATCCTGGCCTGGGCCGCCGCCGTCCTCCTGCTGCTGATCGGCTACCTGCTGCGCGCCGCCGACCCGGACCTCGCCCTCGCCCGCTCGCTCGTCACGGCCGGCTGGGTGGCACTCGCCGCCGGCGTCGCCGCGATGGCCATCGGCATCGTCGGGCTCCTCCTCACCGCCATACGCGACGGCGCCGCGGCCGCCCCGGCCGGCACCGACCCGGAGCTCGCCGCCGAACTCGCCGACGCCCGCACCGAGTGGCGCACCGCGCTGCGCGACCGCGGCCTGCTGCCCTACCTGCACGCCGCACTCCCGCCGGTGCCCGGGCACGAACCCGCTCCCGACCGCAGCACCGCTCCCGGCCGCGGCACCGACGCCGACGCCGACGCCGACGGGGGATCCGCCACCGCCGAACGGCCCGACTTCAGCAGCCCCGACTTCAGCAGCCCGGGATACACCTCCCCCGCCTTCACCAGCCCCGGCCCCGACGGCCTGACCGACCCCGAGGGCCGCACGCCCCGCCCCGCCGCGTTCACCACCCCCGACTTCACCGGCCCCGGGTACACCCCACCGGCCTTCACCGGCCCCGACGACGTGACCTGACCCGTCGAACACAACTCCCGGCGACCCAACCCGAGTTCGAATAAGGGGGATGCATACACCCCCGATCCGGGTGTGACCACCATCGCCCGGCCACCGCCTCCCCGCCAGGCTGGAAGCACACCAGACCGCCGACCCGGGGGAGGCCGATGATGAGCATCGGACGGACCGGACCACAGCACACCGCGCCCACCCGCACCGGACGGACGGCACTGCTGGTCGCCGCCCTGCTGGCGGCCCTGCTCGGGCTGCTCCCCGGCGCAGGGCCGGCACATGCCACCACCACGAAGGCCCCGAGCGGGGGAGCCACGACCACGAGTACCCCGGCCACGAAGGCCCCGGCCACGACGGCCCCCAAGCCCCCGAAGCCCCCGACCGCGAACCCGGCCGCCGCGACCGACCCGGTCGGCACCCGGGTCGACTTCGCCGGCGCCGGCGGCACCGTCCTGCACGGCCTGGTGCTGACCCCGCCCACCGCGACGGCCGCCCACCGCGGCCCCGGGTTGGTCATGGTCCCCGGAGCCGGCCCGGGCCCGCTGAGCGAACTGCGGCCGGCCGCCGAGGCGTACGCCCGCCGCGGCATCACCACGCTGATCTTCGACAAGCGCACCGACGGCTACTCGATGACCCACCGCGACTACGGGCAGCTCGCCGACGACGCCCTCGCCGCCGTCCGGCTGCTGCGCTCCCGGCCGGAGGTCGCACCCGGCCGGGTCGGCCTGTGGGGCCTCTCCGAGGGCGCCTGGGTGGTCTCGCTCGCCGCCGCCCGCTCCGGCGACGTGGCGTACCTGGTCACGGCCGGCGCGGTCGGCCTCACCCCGGCCCGCCAGCAGGCCTGGGCGTACGACGGCTACCTGCGCCACGCCGGCGTCTCCGGCTCACTGCGCACCGCCCTGCCCGACAGCTCGGTCCGGGTGCTCGCCGCCGCCGGGCTCTTCCCGGAGGCCGACTACGACCCGGTGCCGGTGTGGGAGCGGGTCCACCAGCCCGTCCTCGCCGAGTGGGGCACGCTCGACCGCGAAGCCGCCCCGCAGGAGAGCGCCGCGATCATCCGGCAGGCCCTCGACCGCGCCGGCAACACCCACTACACGCTGCGGACGGTCCCCGGCGTCCGGCACAACCTGCACCTGACCGACGACGACGGGTACGACCGGCCGGACCGGCTGCCGCCGGACTACGCCGACACCGAGACCGCCTGGATCCAGCGGCTCGCCACCGCGCTCCCCGCCGCCTCCGCCGATCCGGCACCGCACCAGGCCACCCTCAGCCACGCGTTCGCCCCGCTGCCCTGGTACCAGCGCGCCTGGGCCGAGGCCGTCGCCACCCTGCTCTGCCTGACCGGCTTCGCGGGCTACGCGCTGACCGGCGCCGCCCGCCGGATCCGCCGCCGCCCGCGCCCCGCCGCCCTGCCCCGCGCCGCCCGCTGGGCGGCCGTCACCGGCACCGCCGCGCTGCTGGGCGGGCTCGGCTACCTGTTCTTCCTGATGGTCACGGCCGCGATGTTCCCCGGGCCGGTGCTGTTCGGCCGCCCGGTGGTCTGGCTGGCGGTGCAACTGCTCGCCCTGGTCGCCGTGGGATCGGCCGGCGTCGCCGCCGGCACCGCGCTGCGACGCCGGGCCGCCCTCGCCGCCACCCGCGGCCTCGACCGCGCCCGGCTCGGCGCGCTGCTGCTGGCCTCGGCGATCTTCGTGCCCTGGGCCCTGTCGTGGGGCCTGCTGCTGCCCTGACGACGGACCGGCTCCTCATGACCCGCTCCCCTGCCCGGGGAGCGGGTCGGCCCCGTGCGGGCAGGGCGCCGGTCAGCCGGCCGCCACGACGCACGACGGCGCAGCCCCGACGGCCCGCACCCCGGCGGCGTCCGCCGCCGCCCGGACGAACGCCAGGACCCGGGCGGTCGAGTTGCCCTCCCGCCAGATCGGGCCGCGTTCGATCGGCGGCGCGTCATGGATCGGCACGTAGGCGACGTCCGGGCGCGGGTAGTAACGGCGGGAGTGCTCGCCGACCGGCAGCACGCCACGGCCCATGGCGACCAGGCTGAGCATCTCGGAGAACGTCCCGCCGGACGGGCCCCTGGTCACCGGGCGACCGGACGGCGTGTGGTCGGGGGTGCGGTCGCGCTTGAAGGCCGCCGAGGTGACGGCGGGGTACTGCACCACCGGGTGGTCGGCGAGCACCTCGATCGACACCGACCGCTCCGCGGCCAGCGGGTGTCCGACGGCCACCGCGAGGACCCGCTGCTCGGTCAGCAGGACCGGCCCGTTGGCCATGCCGTCGAACGGGTAGGAGGCGATCAGGACGTCCACCGAGCCGTCCACCAGGCTCGCCCGGGAGTTGGAGAGCTGGACCTCGCGGACGTCGACCCGGCAGTCGGGGTGCCGCTCACCGAACAGCGCGACCGCCTTGAGCAGCACCGGCGCCGTCCACTCGCCGAGGAACGCGACCCGCAGCTCCCCGGTGACCCCGCGGCTGGCGTCCTCCGCCCGGCGCAGGGCCGCCGCCATCGCCTCCACCACCGGGACCAGGTCGTCGGCCAACTGTCCTCCCACTGCGGTGAGTCGGACCGACCGACTGGTACGTTCGAACAGCGGGCCGCCGATCCGGCGCTCCAGCTTCTTCACCACCTGGCTGACCCGCCCGGTGGTCAGGTGCAGCCGCTCGGCCGTCCGGCCGAAGTGCAGTTCCTCCGCGAGCGCGAGGAAGACCTCGACCTCCAGCCGCTCCAGCATCCGCCCGCCCCGCCCCTCGATCGTTGAATCCAGCTCAACGATCGTACGTGGATCACGCGTTGATGGCGGGTCCGTTCCGGAGGATCGTGGAACACGTCACCGACCGCGCGGAACAGCCCGCGGCGAACCCCCGAGTCCCGCCCGGAGCCCCACACCATGACCAGCGCCACGCGCCCCGCCACCGCCCCGACAGCCGACACGACCGCCGCCACGACCGCAGGCAGGGCCTCCGGGCGCCGGATCACCGCAGGCCTCTTCATGTCCCTGGACGGCGTGGTCGAGGCCCCCGAGACCTGGCACTTCCCGTACCTGAACGAGGAGATGGGCGCCGTGGTGGGCGGCCTCGCCGCCGCGGCCGACACCCTGCTGCTCGGCCGGCGCACCTACGAGACCTTCGCCGCCACCTGGCCGCACCGGACCGGCGAGATGGCGGACGCGCTCAACGCGATCCCCAAGCTGGTCGTGTCCACCACGCTCGACGAGGCCGAGTGGAACAACTCCACCGTCCTCGGCGGTGACCTCGTCGCCGAGCTGACCGAGCTGAAGCGCCGGCCGGGCCGCGACATCAGCCTCTCCGGCTCCGTCATGCTCACCCGGTCCCTGCTGCGCGCCGGGCTGATCGACGACCTCCACCTGCTCGTCCACCCGATCGTCCTGGGCTCCGGCATCCGCCTGTTCACCGAGCAGGACCGGATCCCGCTGCAGCTCGCCCACTCGGCCACCTTCAGCACCGGCGTGGTCCACCTGCACTACCGGCAGGCCTGACCACCACCCCGGCACCCTCACCCACCGAAGGACCCACCATGCGCGTCATCGCTTTCGACCACCTCGTCCTCAACGTCTCGGACGTCGAGCGTTCCCTGGCCTTCTACGCGGGCCTGCTGGGCCTGGAGCCCGTCCGCGTCGACGAGTGGCGGGCCGGGAAGGTCTCCTTCCCGTCCGTCCGCGTCACCGCCGACACCATCATCGACCTGACCGACCGGCCCCGGCAGGAGTCCAACGTCGACCACATCTGCCTCACCGTCGAACCCCTCGACTGGCAGGAGGTCATCGACGCCGGCACCTTCACCGTCCTCGAAGGCCCCGTCCCCCGCTACGGCGCCCGCGGCACCGCCACCTCCGTCTACGTCAGCGACCCCGACGGCAACACCGTCGAACTCCGCTGGTACCCCGAGGACGCCACCCACTGACCACGGTGCCGCCCCGGACCCACGGGGGTGGACCGGGGCGGCACCGTCCGATGCGACGGGGGCCGTTGCGCAGAGCCCGGCCGGTTACGGACGGATCGCCTCGAAGACCTCGATCTCGCACTTCGCGGCGCTGCTGCGGCTGATCCTCCGCGGGCCGGTCAGCCCGAAGACTCGAACGTCAGTCGGCTGCCCCAGGCCGCGCTCCCGCCACTGAGCCAGACAGCCAGCCCCGTGTACGTGAAGACGCAGCCGAAACCCACCCCCCAGTCGTCGCCGTCGTCGTAGCGGAGGGAACGGTCCGCGAAGGCGGTTCGGAGGTCGTCGAGCGGTATCACGGTGAAGGCATCGCCGGATTCCACCGCGAAGTGGCGGACCTCGATCCAGCCCTCGCGCACGTACGGGAGCAGCGGAGCGAGCCGGCGGTCGACCCACTCCGAGAGCTCGACGCCGGCCGACTCGGTCGGCAGGTCCTCCCAGATGCCGAACGGCCCGGTGAGCAGGCCGCCGGCCTCGGAAGCGCAGACCAGGACCTCCTGTTGCTCGCGGGTGAGCTCGTCCCAGCCGGGCAGACCGTCACCGACCACAACCGGAAGCGTGCTCGCCTGCCACCACTCGCGCGCGGGCTCGGTGGCGTCCAGGTCGAACGTCACCGCCGCCTCCGGGCTCCGGAGCCAGTTGGCCGGCTCGGCCAGCACGTCCTGCAGCTGCGAGCCGGTCAGGACGGGATCGGTCGGGGCGGCACCGAGACCCTGCCGCGTCCGGACGGTGAGCAGGCCGCGTTCGACGAGGTCCAAGGCCACCGAGGCCAGCCGTGGCACCAGCGCACGCTGTTCGTCCTCGGTGTAGCTGCGCAGCAGCGGAGCATCCTTCGCCCCGGCCCATCGGAGATCGATTCCGTACTGCTGGATCGTCCCGGCCAGGCGGGACTGCCACAGACCACGGCGCATCAGTGTCTGCTCGGCCGGGCTCAAGGCGGTCCAAGGCTTCACGGCACGGATCATCCCAGGCACGGCCCTGCGTCACCGAGCGGATGTCCGCGCAGCATCGACCGCTGTGCCGGACGGGCACCGGACCGGAGATCGGGCCTCGGACTCCTCGGAGGCGAGCAGCCGGCGCAGGGCTGTGGGTGTGTGCCCCACGTGCTCGCGGATGGTGCGGGTCAGGTGCGCCTGGTCGGCGAAGCCGAGCTGTGCTGCCAGGTCGGCGAGGCTGGGCGCGCCCTCGGTGATTCCGTCCATGGCCCGCGTGACGCGTACGCGGTTGCGGTAGCGGGTCAGCGAGACGCCCATCTGCTGCGAGAACACCCGGCTCAGTCGGTAGGGCGACACCTCCAGCAGCGCGGCCAGTGCGCAGAGCCCCCCAGCCTCCGAAGCCTCTTCGGTGATCGCCTCACGCGCCGCGGCAACCAACGCCCGATCGGCCGGCCCCGGACGCACGACCGGCGGCCCACCTGCCGCCGCCGCGACGAGACGGAGCAGCTCCTCCGTCAGCGCGTAGTCGATGTCGCCGGTGCCCGCGGCGGAGACAAGACGACGGTGGGCAAGATCGACGCGTGCGTCCACGTACACCGTCGTCGCGGGGAGAGGGCGTCCCAGGAGGGAGGGCCTGAAGCTGACCGACGTGCAGACGTCGCCGCCGGACGGGTGCGCGAAGCGCTCCTCCTCGCCCGGCGCGCCCAGGTAGGCCAGGGTCGGGTCCAGATCGGCGTCGGTGCCGTCGGCCCATCGCCGGAACCTGCCGCGCCGTACCAGGACCAGGCGGTGGTCATCGCGGGTCTCCGGCTCCGACCACCGGACGTGGTCGGAACGGCACCCCACCGTCGCCACGGTGAACTCGGGCCGGGCGGCGAGGATCGACGCGGACAGCATGCTGCGGACAGTACGCGTCGGGTACGACAGAACGGCCCGCAAGGATCTTCAAGACCGTCACTGCGGCCACCCCGGATGCTGGGGCCACGTGATGACACGAAGGGAGCCACCAATGGCCGTCCACGCGGAGCTCACCGCGATCACCATCGACTGCGCCGATCCCCGGGCACTCGCCGAGTTCTACCGGAAGGTCACCGGCTGGGACGTGGCGCAGGCCGACGACGACTTCGTCCACCTGGGCCGAGGGCCGGTCCGGTTGGCCTTCCAGCGGGTCACGGGCTACCGGGGACCGGGCTGGCCTGACGCTGCCAAGCACGCCCATCTCGACTTCACGGTCGCCGACCCGGAGGTCGCGGTGAAGGAACTGCTCTCGGCGGGAGCGACCAAGCCCGGTTTCCAGCCCGACGAGGGCCAGTGGATCGTTCTCGCGGACCCCGAAGGTCACCTCTTCTGCCTCGCTTCGTCCTGACCGGGAGTCGATCGCCAATGGCCTCCATCCACAAGGAATTCATCATCGACGCCCGCCCCGAAGCCGTATGGGCGGTGCTCAGCGACTACGGCGCGGTACACGAGCGTCTGGCGCCCGGGTTCGTCATCGACACCCACCTGGGTTCGGACACCCGCACCGTCACCTTCGCCGACGGCACGATCGTCCTCGAACGGCTCGTCGACCTCGATCACGAGGCGAGGCGGGTCGCCTACACCGTGATCGGCGGAAGCCTCCATCCGTCCCATCACCACGCTTCCATGCAGGCCTTGCCGGAAGCCGGAGGCCGAACGAGATTCGTGTGGCACACCGACGTCCTCCCCGATGCCCTGGCCGCACCGATCGCCGAGTTCGTCGAACACGGTTCGACGGTCATCCGCCGCACGCTGGAAGCCGCGCCACCGGCCCGGCCCGACTCGGCACCCACCGGGGGCCCGGCCCGATGACGTAACGGCCGAGCGCCGCCCGGAGGCCGGGAATACCCTCGCGGCGGCGCTCGGCGCGTGTCGGTCCGGTCGCGGATGCGGTCACCAGCGGACCGGGCCGTCGTCGTCGAAGAAACCGCCGGTCGGTCCGTCCGGCCCGAGGGTGGCCAGGCGTACGGCGATCGCCGCGCCTTCGGCCGCAGTGCGGGTGATGGTGTGCCCGAAGGGGAGGTTCCTCGTGAAGTCGGTGGCGCAGGCACCCGGGGCTACGGCGTTGACGAGGATTCCCTCCGGCCGGAGCTCTCTCGCGTACTGCACCGTCAGCATGTTGAGCGCGGCCTTCGCAGCGGGGTAGGCCGCCATCGGCGGCAGACCGGACAGGTAGTGGCCCGGGTCGGTCTGGTTGCCGAGGGAGCCGACTCCGCTGGACACGTTGACGATCCTGGCCGCAGCCGAGCGCCGGAGCAGCGGCAACATCGCGTTGGTCACGGTCAGCACGCCGAAGACGTTCGTTTCGAACACCTCCACCATCGTCTCCACTGCTGCAGCGCTGGGAAGTTGGGCGTCGACGTCTCCGGAGATCCCGGCGTTGTTGACCAGGACGTCGAGCCGGCCGAACCAGGCGTCAGCCTGCAGGGCGGCCTCATGGACAGTCGCCCGGTCGGTGACGTCCAGGGCCAAGGACCTGACATCGGATCCGGCTCCGCGCAGGCGGTCGGCGGCGGCTGCGGCCCGTTTCGGATCTCGCGCGGTCACCAGCACGGTCATGCCGCGCTCGGCGAGTCGGCGGGCGATGGCATGGCCGATGCCCCGGTTGGCTCCGGTCACCAGGGCGATCGTGTTCTCGTTGGGCATGGGCCCAGCTCACCATTCGCAAGCGCCGACAGGCCAAGACCGTTTCGGTCGCGACCGATACCGTGCCGGTATGAGCCGACTGGAGACCCGCGAACTGGCGTACTTCCTGGCGGTCGCCGAGGAACTCCACTTCGGCAGGGCGGCCCGACGCCTCGGCATGGCTCAGCCGCCGCTCTCCCGCGCGATCCGACAGCTTGAGCGGCGCATCGGTGTCCCGCTGCTGCTGCGCGAGAACCGCCGGGTGACGCTCACGGAGGCCGGCCGGGTGCTCGCCGCGGAGGCGGCCATCGTCCTGGAGGCAGCGAGTGCGGCGGTCCGACGCACCCAGCGGGCGGGCCGGAGGGATTCCCGGCTGGTGGTCGCCATGAAACCCGGCGGCGACGGTGACCTGCTGCCTGCCATCCTCGCCGCCCATCCCGCCGAGCCGGGAGCCGCCGAAGTCGACGTCGTGCTGTGCGACGTGGCCGAAAGAGCACGTCTCCTGCGGGACGGCACTGCCGACATCGCGTTCCTGCACAGCCCGTACGAGGACTTCACCGGCCTCGACACCGAGCCGCTGCTCACCGAGCAAGCCGTGGTCGTCCTGCCGCGAACGCACCGGCTGGCCGAGCACACACACCTGCGGCTCGCAGACCTGGCGGGCGAAACAATGGCCCGCTGGCAGGGCCGACCGGGGCAGGACGGATCGGGGCCCGAAGTGCGCGACTCCGCCCAGCTGATGCAACTCATCGCCATCGGACGGACGGTGGCCGTCGTACCCGAGTCGGTCCGCACCCAGCTCCGTAGCGACCTGGCCTGCGTTCCGGTGCTCGACGCGACGCCGGTCACCTTGGTGCTCGCGTGGCCGGACCACTCCCGCTCCCCGGCCCTGGCCTCATTCGTGCGAACCGCCGCGTCCATCGCGGCCCGACGCCGCCCTCATGGCGGAGCGCTGCCCCAGGTGGTCTCGTCGCCACCCGGGACAGCGCTCGCCGAACAGTGAGGTCAGTCCGCCAGCGGGAGGTAGACCCGGTTGCCCTGGGCCTTGAACTCCTCGGACATGGCCTGCATGCCGGCCACCGCCTCGGCGTCGTAGCCGGACGCCACGGCCGTGGCGCCGTCGCCGTGCTCGTCGCGGATCTTCTGGGAGATCTTCATCGAGCAGAACTTCGGGCCGCACATGGAGCAGAAGTGGGCCGTCTTGGCGGGTTCGGCGGGGAGCGTCTCGTCGTGGAAGTCGCGGGCGGTCTCCGGGTCGAGGGCCAGGTTGAACTGGTCCTCCCAGCGGAACTCGAAGCGGGCGTCGGAGAGGGCGTCGTCCCACTCCTGGGCGCCGGGGTGGCCCTTGGCGAGGTCGGCGGCGTGGGCGGCGATCTTGTAGGTGATCACGCCGGTCTTGACGTCGTCCCGGTTGGGCAGGCCCAGGTGCTCCTTGGGCGTGACGTAGCAGAGCATCGCGGTGCCCCACCAGGCGATCATCGCGGCGCCGATGCCCGAGGTGATGTGGTCGTAGCCGGGGGCGACGTCCGTGGTGAGCGGGCCGAGGGTGTAGAACGGCGCCTCGTCGCAGATCTCCTTCTGGAGATCCATGTTCTCCTTGATCTTGTGCATCGGGACGTGGCCCGGGCCCTCGATCATCACCTGGACGTCGCGCTCGCGGGCGATCCGGCCGAGCTCGCCGAGGGTCTGCAGCTCGGCGAACTGCGCCTCGTCGTTGGCGTCCGCGATCGAGCCGGGGCGCAGGCCGTCACCGAGCGAGAAGGTCACGTCGTAGGCGGCGAGGATGTCGCAGAGTTCCTCGAAGTTGCTGTAGAGGAAGTTCTCCTGGTGGTGCGCCAGGCACCAGGCGGCCATGATCGAGCCGCCGCGCGAGACGATGCCGGTCTTGCGGCGGGCGGTCAGCGGGACGTAGCGCAGCAGCACGCCGGCGTGGACGGTCATGTAGTCGACGCCCTGCTCGCACTGCTCGATGACGGTGTCCCGGTAGACCTCCCAGCTCAGGTCCTCGGCCCTGCCGTCCACCTTCTCCAGGGCCTGGTAGAGCGGCACGGTGCCGATCGGCACGGGGGAGTTGCGCAGGATCCACTCGCGGGTGGTGTGGATGTTTCGGCCGGTGGAGAGGTCCATGACGGTGTCGGCGCCCCAGCGGGTGGCCCAGGTCATCTTCTCCACCTCCTCCTCGATCGAGGAGGTGACGGCCGAGTTGCCGATGTTGGCGTTGATCTTCACCAGGAAGTTGGTGCCGATGACGGCCGGCTCCACCTCCGGGTGGTTCACGTTGACCGGGATGACGGCCCGGCCGCGGGCCACCTCGTCCCGCACGAACTCGGGCGCGAGGCCTTCGCGCAGCGCCACGAACTCCATCTCCGGGGTCACCACGCCCCGCTTGGCGTAGGCGAGTTGGGTGACGGCCGCACCGCCGCGACCGCGCAGCGGACGGCGCGGGCGGCCGGGGAAGACGGCGTCCAGGTTGCGCAGGTTCCCGCCGCGCGGCGCGGTGTGCTTGATCCCGTCGTCCTCGGGGCGCGGCTCGCGGCCGTCGTACTCCTCGACGTCGCCGCGCTGGCGGATCCAGGCGTCGCGCAGCGCGGGCAGGCCGCGCCGCACGTCGGGCTCGTACGACGGGTCGGTGTACGGGCCGGAGGTGTCGTACAGCGGGACGGACTTGCCGTTGGTGAGCCGCACCTCGCGGTAGGGCACCCGCAGGTCGGGGCGGGATCCCTCGCGGTAGGCCTTGCTCCAGGCCGGGGTCGGGTAGCCGGTGCGCTCGCTGCTGGGGGCGCTCTGGGCAGACTGCGGCTGTGCTTCGAACGTGGTCATCTGACCTCTACTCCCTACGCCGGCATTACCCGGTCCAGGTTCCTGCGGTCGACGCAGCCGTCGGTCCGTCCGTCGACGTCCCGGTCAGCGTCCTCTCAGCCCGGTGCTCCGAGCTCCCGCGTCGCAGGCGGTGTTGCCTGCACATGACGCCCAACACCGTAGCGAGCCGATTGCCGCTGGTCCAGAGCGGGTCCGCGGGCCGGGAACGGCCGAGGCCCGGCTCCCGTGACGGGGACCGGGCCTCAGGGCGGCGTTCGGGAGGGAGGTCAGCTCTTGGCGGCCTTCTTCACCAGGATCACCACGGCGGCCGCGATGCCGACCACCACCAGCAGCTTGATCGCGAAGCCCACCAGGGCGCCGATCACCCCGAAGACGAAGGCCACGATGTTCCAGGCCAGCACCAGGACCAGCACCGGGATGACGATGTTGCGCACCCACGAGGGCAGCGACTTCCAGAGCTCAGCCATGTCCGTTCCTCTTCTCCCCTCGGGTCGGCCGCCGTCCGGTGCCGCATCCCGCTTGCTTTCGATACTTCGATCGTACGGGGGTCGGAGTGCCGGAACGAGGCCCAACGGCCCGGAGAGAACCCCGAGATCACCCCGACCCCGACCCCCGGGAAGACCCCCCGGGGATCTACGGGGACACCCCCTGGGAGGCCCCCGCCGAACGGCCGGGAACCGGTTCGCCGCCGGTCGGACCGGCGGGCCCCCGGCGGTCCTCTCCGGAGCCGCCGCCGGATCCGCCGCCGGTCAGACCGGCCAGCGCTCACCGCGCCAGGCGGCGTCCCAGAACATCCACTCGTAGCGCGAGGTGGTCACGAAGTGCTCGACCACCTTGCGGCGTTCGGCCGCGGAGAGGTCCTCGCCGATCCGGTCGGTGAGCGCCAGCACCCGGCGGACCACCGACTGGAACGCCTCGTCGCCGTAGGTCGCGATCCACTTGGCGTAGAGCGGGTCGGGGGAGCCCTGGGCGAGCAGCGCCTCGCCGACCCGGGCGTAGATCCAGTAGCAGGGCAGCACCGCGCCGACGGCCTCGGCGAAGGAGCCGCCGTAGACGGTGGCCAGCAGGTAGCTGGTGTAGGCCCGGGTGGTCGGCAGCACCGGTTCGGCGGCGGCCTGCTCGGCGGTGCCGCCGAAGGCGGTCAGGAACTCGGCGTGCATGCCTTGCTCGGCGGCCAGCGCGCCGACCGCGTCGTCGGCGAAGGCCCGGACGTCCTCCTCGCCGGGCGCCTTGGCGGCGCAGACGGCGAGGGCGCGGGCGTAGTCGCGCAGGTAGTGAGAGTCCTGGACGACGAAGTGGCGGAAGGCCTCGCGCGGCAGGGTGCCGTCGGTGAGGCCGGCGAGGAAGGGGTGGGCCAGGATCTCGGCGTAGACCGGCTCGATGGCCGCCCAGAGTTCTTCGGTGAGGCTGCGGGTCATGCGGACGACCCTAGGCGAGCGCCCCGGCGGCGGGGTTCCGGTCCGCCGGCCGGACGTCCGGTCGGCGGCGGGAACGGGCTTTCGACACCAAACCGCCGCGTGGTGGTTCCCCCGGGCGGTGCCGCCTGCCAGGCTTGGGCGGTATGAAGGGTTTCGTCATCAAGACACTGATCAACGCGGCGGCCATCTGGGCCGCCGCCTGGATCGTCACAGGCATCCAACTCGCCCAGGGCAAGGCCGACTGGCAGCACAAGGCACTCACGGTGCTCGGCGTCGCCGTGGTCTTCGGCGTCGTCAACTGGCTGATCAAGCCGGTGGTCAAGCTGTTCTCGTTGCCGCTGTTCATCCTCACGCTGGGCCTGATCACCTTCGTGATCAACGCCCTGATGCTGATGCTGACCTCGTGGGCGTCGGGGAAGCTGGAGCTGGACTTCCACGTGACCGGCTTCTGGGCCGCGCTGGTCGGTTCGCTGATCATCAGCCTGGTGGCGTGGGGCCTGCACCTGGCCCTGGACGACGACTGACCGCCCGTCGTGCGGGGTACGCGCGAGGGGCCCGTACCCGGGTGGACCACCCGGGTGCGGGCCCCTCCGTCATGCCGCGGACGTGCCGCGGGGCACGCCGCAGGTACACGGCGGCCGTCCTCCGCAGGTACGCCGCGGCCGTCCTCCGCAGGCCGCGGGATGTCCTCCGCGGGCCGCCTCAGCCCGCGTTCTCCCGCCCGCGGAGGATGGCCGCGAGCTTGGCGTCGAGCTCCCGCCCGGTCAGCTCCTGCCCCATCGGCACCAGCCGGTCGGTGCCGGCCAGGAAGGCGAGCAGCGGCGCGGACGGGGCCCGCAGCACGGCGTCGCCGGCGGGGGAGCGCAGCACGATGCGCACCTCCGCGGACTCCTCGCCGACCGGGTGGATGTGCACGTCGCCCTCGCCCGCCGGGCCGGTGATCCCGTCGAGCAGCAACTCCCGCGCGAAGAACCAGGTGACCGGTGCGTCGCCGGGCAGGTGGAAGGCGAGCCGGACGGCGTACGGATCACCGGCCTCGTAGACCGCGTCCACCGGGACGCGCAGGGAGAGCTCGTGCGAGACCACGAGGTTCATCACCAGGTACCCCTGGACTCTGCTGTGCTGCATGGCGCCAGTCCCTCTCGTTCTGCCGGCCCGGACCCGGTCGGCGTTTCGACCCGTTCCCGGGGTCTCGACGTATTCCCCGGGTTTCGTCCCATTCCCGGGGTTTCGACGCATTCCCGGCGCGGGAGACTCCAGCACAACGCTCCAGCCCCGGAGGTGGTCATGGGCCCCGAGAACCGAACCCCACCACCGCGCCCGGTCGTGAAGCGGACGGCGCGGGCGATCCTGCTGGAGCTGGACCCGGACGATCCGTACGGCCCGGCGTCGATCGTGCTGATCCGGCGGGTCCGGCCGGGCGCGCCGCACCCGTACTGGATCACGCCCGGCGGCGGGGTCGAGCGCGGCGACCGGACGGTGGTCGAGGCGCTGCACCGCGAGGTGGACGAGGAGCTCGGCGGCAAGATCGTGGACGTGGTGCCCGCCTTCGTCGACACCATCAGCCACACGCACCATGACGACGGCACCCTCCTGCACCCGCACGGGCTCAAGGTGCAGCACTTCTTCGTCTGCCGGCTCGCCTCGATGGACCTCAGCCGGCGGCACGGGCCCGAGGTGACGGAGCCGAACGGCGAGTACGAGGTGGTCCGGCTGCCGTTCACCCGCGAGGGGGTCACCTCGGTCAACGTCGTCCCGCCCCGGCTGCGGGCGTACCTGGCGGCCAACATCGAGGGCATCCGCGCGCTGCTCGCGCCCGATCTCGGGTGATCACCCGGCGGCCAGGTCGCCGACCAGGTCGTGCCGGATCCGCTCGGCCGGCACGCCCGAGCGGAGCAGCACCCCGACGCCCCGGCGCACCATCGCGGGCGGCCCGCTGAGCACCGCGTCGCGGCCCGCCCACGGGCCGAACCGGCCGACCACCTCGGGGAGTTCGCCGGTCAGCGTCCCCTGGGCCGGGCCGTTGCCGCTGCCGGACAGCACCGGGTGCACCGTCAGCCAGGGGTGGACCCGGGCCAGCTCGCGCAGCCCGTCCAGCCCGTACAGCTCGGCGGTGCGGCGAGCGCCGTAGAACACCTCGACCCGGCGGCCGGGCGCGCCGTGCTCGGCGATCTCCTCGACCAGTGCGCGGATCGGCGCGATGCCGGTGCCGCCGCCGAGGCAGAGCAGGTCCGCGCCGCCGGTGTGGTCGACGGTCATCGCGCCGGCCGCCGGGCCCAGCCGCAGGACGTCCCCGGGCGCGGCCCGGTGGACCAGCGCGTTGCTCACCCAGCCCGCCTGGACGGCCTTGACGTGGAAGGTCAGCAGCCCGTCCGGGCGCGGGGCGGAGGCGAAGGAGTAGTGCCGCCAGACCCGCGGCCACCAGGGCGTCTCCAGGCTGGTGTACTGCCCGGCCCGGAAGGGGTACGCCTGGTCCGGGCGGACGGTGATCACCGCGACGTCCCGGGTGGGGCGCTCGTGCCGGACCACCTCGCCCTGCCACCAGGGCGGCGAGGTGCGGGCGGCCTCCTCGGCGGCCTCGATCATGATCGAGGAGATCAGCCGGTAGGCGCGCCGCCAGGCCAGCTCGGTGTCGGTGTCCCAGCGCCCGCCCGCGTACCTGGCCAGCGCCTGCACCAGGCACTCCCCCACCGGGGCGTAGTGGCCGGTCAGGGTGCCGTACCGGCGGTGGCCGCGGCCGAGAGCGCCCAGCCCGGCACGCAGGGCCACCGGGTCCTCGGCGCCGCGGGCGGCGGTGAGCAGGGCGCGGAACAGCCGGTCCCGCTGGACGTCCATGGCGGCGGGGAAGAGCGAGCGGACCTCGGGGTGGTGCAGGAAGAGCAGCGCGTAGAAGTGCGCGGTGGCCCGGTCGGCCACCGGCTCGACGGCCGCGAGGCTGGCCCGGATCAGCTCGATGTCCCGGGCGGTGAGCGGCAGTTCGACGGCGGGGACGAGGGCCTGCCCGACGCCCGGGGGTGCGGCCGGCAGCGCGGGCGGCGCGGCAGGGGGTGCGGGCAGTGCGGCGAGCGGCGCCGCCGGAGGCTGCCCGGTGGAGGTCGGAGCGGCCCAGGCGTCGCTCCAACTGTCCCCGGGTCCAGCCCAGTTGAGACTGGGCGCGTCGACGAGCAGCGGGCGGAAGGCGGGCGAGCTGCCGGTGATCGAGACCGCCTCCGGGTAGCTCGGCGCCGGATGGACCGCCTCCGGGTAGCTCGGCGCCGAATGGTCCGCCTGCGGGTAGCTCGGCTCGGGAAAGCCCGCCGCGGGGACGGCCGGCGCCGGAACGGCCGGTGGCTCGGACGGCATCGCCGGGATCACCGGGCGGAGGTGCTCCGGCCCTCGGGCGTCCGGGGCCGGCGGCCGGACGGCCGTGGGCCCGTCCGCCAGCGGCGCCGGAGGGACCGGCAGCGTCGGCGGCACCGGCGGCGTCGACAGCACCGGCGGCAGGTCCGGCGGGTCCAGCGGCATCGGCGGCCGTACGGCCCGCTCCGGCGACGGCGCCTGCGGCACCGGAGTCCCCTCGGGCGGGAGCTCCGGCAGGCCCGGGACGGAGGCGGCCCCCGCCGAGCCGTGCCCGGTGCGGACCAGAAGTGTTCTGCGGGACTTCACCGCTACGTTTCGAGTACCCAAGAGAATCGTTTCGCCTCCGGCCGGCCTACGCCACCACCTGGCTTGTCTCTGCTGACGCCTAGGCAGCGTGGCACGCCCGAACTGCTCATCCGACAAATCACGCGAAGCCCGGACACCCGGCCCGGCAACGCGCTACTCTCACTCGATCGCGGTCGCCCTGGGTGGCCCCCCGTCCACCCAGGGCAACCGCCGTCCGCTCGACGACGGTGCTCCTCAGAGCTGCCGCAGCAGCATCCCCGGCTGCTCCACGCAGTCCGCGACGAACCGCAGGAAGCCGCCCGCCGTGCCGCCGTCGCAGACCCGGTGGTCGAAGGTGAACGACAGCTGCGTCACCTCGCGCACCGCCAACTCCCCGGCGTGGACCCAGGGTTTGGCCACGATCCGGCCGACCCCGAGCATCGCCGCCTCGGGGTGGTTGAGGATCGGGGTGGAGCCGTCGACGCCGAACACCCCGTAGTTGTTCAACGTGAAGGTGCCACCGGTCAGCTCGGCCGGGGTGAGCGCGCCGCTGCGCGCCGCCTCGGTCAACCGGCCCAGCTCCTCGCCGAGTTGCTCGGTGCTGCGGGCCTGCGCGTCCCGCACCACCGGGACGACCAGGCCGCGCTCGCCCTGAGCGGCGAAGCCCAGGTGCACCGCCGAGTGCCGGACGATGCCCGAACCGTCCTCGGTCACCGAGGAGTTGAGTTCGGGGAAGCGCGCCAGCGCGACCGTACAGATTCGCGCCAGCAGCGCCAGAACGCTCACCTTCGGACCCGGCGTCGCATTCAACTGCCGCCGCAGCGCCATCAGTTCGGTGGCGTCGGCATCCACCCAGCAGGTCGCCGCCGGGATCTCCCGGTGGCTGCGGCTGAGCTTCTCGGCCACCGCCTTGCGCAGCCCGCGCAGCGGGATGACACCCTCCGGCACCACGGGCGCGGCAGGCCGGGCGGCGGCGGCCGGAGCGGCCACCTTGGCCGCGACCGCCCGTTCGACGTCCGCCCGCATGATCAGCCCGTCCGGTCCGCTGCCGGTGAGCGCGGCCAGGTCGACGCCCTGCTCCCGGGCCAGCCGCCGGACCAACGGCGAGATCACCGGCACCACGGCCGGACCGGCCGGAGCCGGGGCCGGAGCCACAACCGCCGCAACCGCCGCAGGCGCCGTCACCGCCGGAGCGGCCACCTGAGCGGCCACGCCGACCCGGCGCCGCCGACCGCCCTTCCCGGTCTCCGCGACGCCGTACCCGACCAACGGCCGCTCGACCTCGGCGGAGGCCGCATGAGCGCGCCCGGCACCCGAACCGGCCGAACCCGCCGACCCGGCGGAACCCACCGGCTCGTCGGCGGCCCCGCCCGACGTCGCCACCGCGACCGTCACCAGCGGAGCGCCCACGGCGATCTCCTCGCCCTCCTCGCCGTACCGCGCGGTGACCACCCCGCCGTACGGGCAGGGCACCTCCACCACGGCCTTGGCGGTCTCCACCTCCACCACCGGCTGGTCGACCGCGATCACCTCGCCGACCTCGACCATCCAGCGCACGACCTCCGCCCCGGTGAGTCCCTCACCGAGGTCGGGCAGTCGGAACTCCCGCACGACGGGCATCATGCTCGGTCCTCCCACTGCAGCCGGGCGACCGCGTCCAGGATCCGGTCCACCCCGGGCAGGTGGTGGTGTTCCAGCATCGGCGGCGGGTACGGGATGTCGAAGCCGGTGACCCGCAGCACGGGCGCGGCCAGGTGGTGGAAGCAGCGCTCGGTGACCCGCGCGGCGATCTCCGCACCGGTGCCGCCGAAGCCGGTCGCCTCGTGCACCACCACGGCCCGGCCGATCGAGCGCACCACCCGGCAGACCGTCTCGTCGTCGAACGGCACCAGGGTGCGCAGGTCCAGCACCGCGAGGTCCCAGCCCTCGGCCTTCGCCGTCTCGGCCGCCTCCAGGCAGACCGGCAGCGAGGGGCCGTAGGTGATCAGCACGGCGGACGTCCCGGTGCGCCGCAGCACGGCCCGGCCGATCGGCTCGACCGGCGCCGCCGGGTCGAGCTCGGCCTTGCCCCAGTAGAGCCGCTTGGGCTCCAGGAAGACCACCGGGTCGTCGGAGGCGATCGAGGCGCGCAGCAGCCCGTACGCGTCGCCGACCGTCGCGGGCGTGACCACGTGCAGGCCGGGGGTGCTGGTGTAGTACGCCTCGGAGGCGTCGCTGTGGTGCTCGACCCCGCCGATGCCACCGCCGTACGGGACCCGGACGGTGATCGGCAGCGGGAGCCGGCCCGCCGTACGGTTGCGCATCTTGGCGACGTGCGAGAACAGCTGCTCCAGCGCCGGGTAGGCGAAGGCGTCGAACTGCATCTCGACCACCGGGCGCAGGCCGTACATCGCCATGCCGATCGCGGTGCCGAGGATGCCGGCCTCGGCCAGCGGGGTGTCCAGGCAGCGGTCCGGGCCGAACTCGGCGGTCAGCCCGTCGGTGATCCGGAAGACGCCGCCGAGCGCGCCGACGTCCTCGCCGAGGACGTGCACCGCGGGGTCCTCGCGCATGGCGTCCCGCAGCGCGGAGTTGAGTGCCTGCGCCATGGAGGCGGTGCGGGAGGGGGCCAGGGTGGACATCAGTGCTGCACCTCGGCCTCGGCGGCCAGCTCGGCGGACAACTGGGCGGCCTGCTCCCGCAGCTGCGGGGTCGGCTCGGCGAAGACGTGGGCGAACAGCGACATCGGGTCGAGCTCCGGGTCGGCGTGGAACTCGGCCCGCATCCGGGCCGCCAGCGCCTCCGCCTCGTCCGCGGCCTCCTGCACCAGCCGGTCGTCCAGCACGCCGAGTTCGCGCAGCGCGCGCTCCATCAGCAGGATCGGGTCGTGCTCCCGCCAGGCGGCCACCTCGGGCTCGGTGCGGTAGCGGGTGGCGTCGTCGGCGTTGGTGTGCGCCTCGATCCGGTAGGTCAGCGCCTCGACCAGGGTCGGGCCGCCGCCGGTACGGGCCCGCTCGACCGCCTCGGCCAGCACGGAGTGCACGGCGGGGGCGTCGTTGCCGTCCACCAGCCGGCCCGGCATGCCGTAGCCGACGGCCTTGTGGGCCAGGGTGGGCGCGGCGGACTGCGCGCTGAGCGGGACGGAGATCGCGTAGCCGTTGTTCTGCACCAGGAAGACCACCGGCGCGTTGAGCACGGCGGCGAAGTTCAGCGCCTCGTGGAAGTCGCCCTCGCTGGTGCCGCCGTCGCCGAGCATCGCCAGCGCGACGGCCGGCTCGCCGCTCAGCCGGGCGGCGTGCGCCAGCCCGACGGCGTGCGGGGCCTGGGTGGCGAGCGGGGTGCAGAGCGGGGCGGTGCGGCTGGCGCGCGGGTCGTAGCCGGTGTGGGCGTTGCCGCGCAGCAGGGTCAGCGCCTCCAGCGGGTCGACGCCCCGGGAGACCACGGCGAGGGTGTCGCGGTAGCTGGGGAACAGCCAGTCGCGCTCGCCGAGCACCAGCGCGGCGGCGACCTGGCAGGCCTCCTGGCCGGTGGACGCCGGGTAGACGGCGAGGCGGCCCTGCTTGGTCAGGGTGGTCGCCTGCTGGTTGTAGCGGCGGCCGACGACCAGGCGTCGGTAGAGCTCGCGCAGCAGCGCCGGATCGTACTTCTCCAGCGCGGGGGTGCCGAGCACCCGGACGGGGGAGAGGTCCGGGAGTAGGGGGGCCGGATCGGTGCGCGGGGCGGTGGCTCCGGGCGCCCAACCGGGCACGAGCGGGTGGTGTCTGTGGTCGAGAACGGTCATCTCGGGGCACCTCCAGGAGTGGCGGGGGCTCCCTACCGATTGTTCGGTCGTCTGTTCATCTTGACCAGAAGCGTGACAAGGTGGTGGACATTCGGCCCGCTGAGCGGTCGACTGGTGGCAGGGTGTCCAATCGGTGAGGGTGGGGGGTCATGTCGGCTGAACAGATGTCCAGACTCGACCGGGTCGACCGGTCGATCCTGCGGCTGCTGCAGCAGGACGGACGAGCCTCGATCCGCTCGGTCGCCGAGCGGGTGCACGTGTCCCGGGCCAATGCGTACGCCCGGATCTCCAGGATGGTCGAGGACGGCATCATCCGCGGCTTCACCGCCCGGGTGGACCACGAACGGGCAGGTCAGGCCGCGTCCGCGTACCTCACCCTGAAGATCGTCCAGAACTCCTGGCGCACGGTCCGCGAGCAGTTGCTGGAGCTGCCCGGGGTGGCGCACATCGCGCTGGTCGGCGGGGACTTCGACGTCCTGCTGCTGGTCCACACCGCCGACAACCGGGCCCTGCGGGAGCTCGTGCTCAACCGCATCCAGTCCATCCCCCAGGTGCTCGGCACCCGCACCATGCTGGTCTTCGAGGAGACCGACCAGGTCCCCCCGGACTGACGGCCGCGCGCCGGCCGGCTACCGCGCCCGCAGCCCGTCGAAGGCCAGGTGCACCACCGCGTCCGCGACGCCGTCGGCGGCCTTGAGCCCCGGCCGGTACCACTCCACGATCGAGTTGATCATCCCGAACAGCAGCCGGGTGGCCAGCCGCGGCTCCACGTCCGCACGCAGCGAGCCGTCCGCGACCGCCGCCCGCAGCAGCTCCGCGACCTGGTGGTCGAAGTCCCGGCGCCGCTCCAGCGCCCACTGCTCCGCGGCCGTGTTGCCCCGCACCCGCAGCAGCAGCGTCACGTACGGCAGCTCCGCCAGCAGCACCTCCGCGGTGCGCCGCACCACGTGCTCCAGCCGCTCCACCGCCGGGCCCTCCACCGCCGCCGGCTCGGCCAGGATCGCGAACAGCCCGTCCAGCGCCCGCCCGACGGCCAGCCGCAGCAACTCCTCCTTGCCGCGCACGTGGTGGTAGATGGAGGACTTGGAGATCCCGGCCGCCCGGGACAGGTCCTCCATCGAGGTGCCGTCGTAACCGCGCTCGTTGAAGACGTCGACGGTCACCGCGAGCAGTGACTCCACGGTGTAGGCGGTGCGCGTGGTGTGATCGGCCATCCTCCGAGTATCCCCGGCCGCCCCGCGCGCTACGCGATCGGGTCCTCCTGGTCCACACCACCCGGGAGGCCAGGCTCCAGGGGCCGTCTTCAAACCCCCGGCGTCGCCCCGCAGGCGAGGGTTTGAAGACGGGCCCTAGACTCTCCGGACGATCCGTCCACGTCCAGAGCAGGCTGGGGTCCACGGCTGATGAACGCAATACCGGCAGTCGCCTCCGACGTGCCCGAGCAGCGCAGCGGGCAGCCGGAGAGCTCGCGCGGCTGGCAGGAGCGCGCCCGTGCGCTGCTGGTCCGCTTCGGGCCGGCCGTGTGGTGCTACGCGCTGCTGAAGCTGGTCGGCTTCACCGTGTTCATGAAGCTGCTCTCCTTCGCCGGTGACTACGCCAAGAAGCCCGCCCGGTTCGGCGGCGGCGCCAACCCCTGGGACGTCCTGGCCAGCTGGGACGGCTGGTGGTACCAGCAGGTGGCCCAGTTCGGCTACCACCCCGCGCTGGTCCCGGTCGCGGGGACGGAGGGGATGAGCGTCGAGCAGAACTCGGCCGCCTTCTTCCCGCTCTACCCGGGCCTGATGCGGATGACCTCGGACGTCACCGGCCTCGGCCTGTACGGCGCCGGGATGCTGGTCTCCGTGGTGGCCTCGCTGTTCGCCGCCGCCGGCATCTACGCCGTGGTGGAGAAGGTGTCCGGGGACGTCCGGGCGGGCGTGATCGCGGCCGGGATCTGGGCGATCGCGCCGGGCTCGGGCGCCGAGTGGGCCGTCTACTCGGACTCCACCTTCGTCGCGCTGGCCGCCTGGGCCTGCTACTGCGTGATGACCAGGCAGTGGGTCGCGGCCGGGGTGATCACCCTGGTCGCCGGGCTCAACCGGCCGACCGCGGCGGCCCTCATCGGCGCCGTGGGCCTGGCCGCGCTGGTCGAGCTGTACCGGCGGGACAGCGGCGTGCTGCGCCCGCTGACCGCGATACTGCTGGCCCCGATCGGCCTGCTCGGCTACGTCGGCTGGGTGGGCTGGCGGATGGGCGAGTGGGGCGGCTACTTCCGGCTGCAGCACGACGCCTGGCTGCACTACTTCGACGGCGGCCAGGGCACCTGGCACGCGATCCGCGGCGTCCTGCTGGGCCGCAACGACTACCCCTTCGCCTTCCCGGTGCCGGACCTGCTGGCCACGCTGATAGTGCTCAGCCTGCCGGTGCTGATCACGCTGATGATCCGGCTGCGCCCGCCGCTGGTGCTGACCGCCTACACCCTGGCCACGATCGTCTCGGTGCTCGGCAGCCTCGGCATCTTCGGCAACACCTCGCGCTACCTGCTGCCCGCGTTCCCCCTGCTCATCGCGCTCGCGGTCGGGATGCGCAAGCTGAGCTGGCCGGTGCTGGCCGCCGTGCTGGGCACCGGCGCGATCGCGTCCGGCTGGTACGGCGGGTACGTGCTGTTCGAGCTGGGCGTGCCGTAGACCCGGGCCACCCGAGCCCAACGGAGGGCGCGTCCGCCACGGACGCGCCCTCCGTCCGTTCCGGCGGATTCCCACCCCTGCACCCTCTTGAGCCGACCGATCGTTCGGTTACTCTGTGACGTGTCCCGTCCTCCCCTCTGAGGAGCGCACAGATGTCCGCAGCGGTCACCCACCCCCTCGTCAGCGAGCTCGTCGAGCGCCACCAGGCCACCCTGGACGCCGCGCTCGCCGCCGCCGCCAAGCGCGACTACTGGTCGCCCTACCCCGAGTTCCCGAAGGCCTACGGCGAGAACGGCCCGGCGGACGGCAAGGCCGCCTTCGACGCCCTGCTCGGCAAGCCCTTCGCCCTGGCCGGCCACCCCACCGACGGCGACCAGGTCGGCGGCGAGGCCTCCCCGTACGGCGTCGAGCTGGGCATCACCTACCCGCACGCCGACCCGGACGCGCTGATCGCCGCGCTCACCGCCGCCCGCCCCGGCTGGGCCGCCGCCTCCCCGCTGGAGCGCGCCGCCGTCTGCCTGGAGGTCCTGCACCGGATCAACGCCGCCTCCCACGAGCTCGCCCAGGCCGTCATGCACACCACCGGCCAGGCCTACGGCATGGCCTTCCAGGCCGGCGGCCCGCACGCCCAGGACCGCGGCCTGGAGGCCGTCGCCTACGCGTACGCCGAGCAGACCCGGCTGCCCGAGCGGGCCGGCTGGACCAAGCCCCAGGGCAAGCGCGAGCCGCTGGTGATGACCAAGGAGTTCACCGTCGTCCCGCGCGGCCTCGCGCTGCTGATCGGCTGCAACACCTTCCCCACCTGGAACGGCTACCCCGGCCTGTTCGCCTCGCTGGCCACCGGCAACCCGGTGCTGGTCAAGCCGCACCCCCGGGCCGTGCTGCCGCTCGCGCTGACCGTCCGGATCGCCCGCGAGGTGCTCGCCGAGGCCGGCTACGACGCCAACCTGGTCTGCCTGGCCGCCGAGCACGAGGGCGGCACCGTCGCCGCGACCCTCGCGGTCCGCCCCGAGATCAAGATGATCGACTACACCGGCTCCACCACCTTCGGCGACTGGCTGGAGGAGAACGCCAAGCAGGCCCAGGTGTACACCGAGAAGGCCGGCGTCAACGCGGTCGTCATCGACTCCACCGACGACTACAAGGGCATGCTGTCCAACCTGGCCTTCGCGCTCTCGCTCTACAGCGGCCAGATGTGCACCACCCCGCAGAACGTGCTGATCCCGCGCGGCGGCATCAGCACCGACCAGGGCGACAAGACCTACGACCAGGTGGTCGCCGACCTCGCCGGCGCGATCGAGGGCCTGCTCTCCGACGACGCCCGCGCCGCCGCCATCCTCGGTGCCGTCGTCAACCCCGGCGTGCTGCAGCGCTCGGCCGCCGCAGCCGGCGGCGAGTACGGCGAACTCGCCCTCGCCCCGCGCGCGGTGACCTCGCCCGACTTCCCCGGCGCGACCGTCCGCACCCCCGCCCTGGTCAAGCTGAACGCCGACAAGCCGGACGACCGCTCGGTCTTCCGCAGCGAGTGCTTCGGCCCGGTCTCCTTCGCCGTCGCCGTCGAATCCACCGCCGCCGGCATCGAGTTGCTGCGCACCACCGTCCGCGAGAAGGGCGCCATGACGGCCTCCGGCTACACCACCTCCCCCGAGGTGGAGGCGCTGCTGGTCGAGGCCGCGCTGGACTCCGGCGTCTCCCTCTCCCTCAACCTGACCGGCGGCGTCTACCCCAACCAGACCGCCGCCTTCTCCGACCTGCACGGCACCGGCGCCAACCCGGCCGCCAACTCCGCCTACTGCGACGGCGCGTTCGTCGCCAACCGGTTCCGCACGGTCGAGATCCGCCGGCACAGCTGAGCGTTCGTCCCGGCACCCCCACCCCCTCCCGGGCCCCGGCGGTCATCCACCGCCGGGGCCCGGCGGTTCACAGCTCCTGCCGGGCCCGGGATGATGGAGGCTGGGAGAACGCCGGGAACGGCGTCCAACCGCCCTCCGAACACCGGGAGCTGAATACATGGCCGTGAAGCCGACGACCGAAGCCGACGTCCTGATCGTCGGCGCCGGACCCACCGGACTGCTGCTGGCCGGCGACCTCGCCGCGGCCGGCGTCGGCGTCACCGTGCTGGAGAAGCGGGCCGCCAAGTCCAACCTCACCCGGGCCTTCGCCGTGCACGCCCGCAGCCTGGAGCAGCTGGACGCCCGCGGCCTCGCCGAGGACCTCATCGCCACCGGCCGTCCGCTCGACTCGCTGAAGCTGTTCAACCGCTTCCGCATCGACCTCGGCTCGTTGCAGACCCGCTTCCCGTTCGTCCTGATCACCCCGCAGTACAACGTCGAACGGCTGCTCCTGGAGCGCGCGCAGAAGGCCGGCGCGACCGTGCTGCGCGGCACCGAGGTCACCGGCCTGCGCCAGGACGCCGAGGGCGTGACGCTGGAGACCGCCGACGGGCACACCCACCGCGCCGCGTACGCGGTCGGCACCGACGGCGTCCACTCCACCGTCCGCGACCTGCTCGGCATCCCGTTCCCCGGCGAGTCGGTGGTCGACTCCGTGGTGCTGGCCGACGTCCGGCTGGAGCGCGAGCCCGCCGAAGCGATCACCGGCGGCGCGAACGAGACCGGCTTCGCCTTCATCGCACCGTTCGGCGACGGCTGGTACCGGGTGATCGCCTGGGACCGCAACGAGCGCCACCAGGACGGCACCGTCCCGTCGACCGAACAGCTCACCGCCCTCCTGGCGAGCGTCCTCGGCGAGGACTACGGCCCGCACGACGTGCGCTGGAGCTCCACCTTCCACAGCGACGAGCGCCAGGCACCCAACTACCGCTCCGGCCGGGTCTTCCTGGCCGGCGACGCCGCCCACTGCCACTCCCCGGCCGGCGGCCAGGGCATGAACACCGGCCTCCAGGACGCCGCCAACCTCTCCTGGAAGCTCGCCGCCGCCCTGCGCGGCCGGGCCACCGACGCCCTGCTGGACACCTACCAGACCGAGCGGCACCCGGTCGGGAAGACCGTCCTGCGTACCTCCGGCGCACTGATCCGGCTCGCCCTCGCCGAGTCCGCCCCCACCCGCGCCCTGCGCGGGGCGCTCACCGCGCTCGGCGGCCACCTCGACCTGATCACCGAGCGCGGCGCCCGGCTGGTCTCCGGCATCGAGATCTCCTACCCCGCGCCCAAGGGCGCCCACCCGCAGGTCGGAAAGCGCGTCCCGGACCTGCGGCTGACCGCCCTCAGCAAGCCCGCCGAGGGCGCCCCGGCCGCGCCCGAGCGTCTCTACGAGGCCCTGCGCGCCGGAAAGTTCGTCCTCGTCAGCAACGACGAGCTCGCCGCCGCCGAACCCTGGGCCGACCGCATGGTCTCCGCCGCCCCCGCCGATCCGCACGGCAAGCTGCGCGACACCGTCCTGCTGATCCGCCCGGACGGCTACGTCGCCTGGGCCGCCGTCGACCCCGGCCAGGGCGAACTCCGCGCCACCCTCACCACCTGGCTCGGCACCCCGGCCTGACCCCCGTTCGGGCGGGCGCCCCCACCCCGCGCCCGCCCGAACCACGTCAGAGCAACCTCCGCCACGACCGCCCCGGCCCCGCGCAGCGGCCCGCGACCGACCCGACCCATCGTTCGGTCGTCCGTTAACCCCGCGCCTTCTCGTAGTGCCGCGCCACCTTCGCCCGATTCCCGCACACCGCCATTCGGCACCACCGTCGGCGCCCGTTCTGCGAGGCGTCGAAGAAATGCAGAATGCACGCCTCGTGCGCACACTGCTTCACCCGCTGCGCCCCCTGCCCGAGCAGCGTGAGGAAGTCGTCCGCGGCCAGCCAGGGCGCCAGCCACTCCGGCCGGTCGGCCTCGAACCGGTCCTCGGCCCCGCCCGGTCCGGCCGTCCGCCGGATCCGCCCGTGCGCCAGCACCGCGTCCAGTCCCTCCCGCGCCGCGGTGCTCAACTCGCCCTGCTCGCGGGCGTCCTGGGCGGCCAGCCCGATCGCCTCGCGGGCCTGCCGGATCGCCGCCAGCCCCGCGTCGTCGGCCTCGCAGCGGCCGCTCAGCCCGGCGGAGGAGAGCCAGATCCCGTACCCCTCGACCCCGGTGAGCAGGTCGTTGACGGGCGTCCCGGCCCAGCGCGTGTTGAGCAGGTCGAGCGCGAGCGGCTCGCCGATCAGCGGTCGCGGGTCCCTCGGGTCTGCCTTCACGTCAGTCATCGTTCTCCCTCGGCTCCATCCGATTCTACGTCTGCGCCCCACCGCTCGAATTGGTATGGACCGACCCCTGAATTCCACTCATTCACTGTATGGATTCCGCGAGTTTCCCGGCCTCCACACTTGACTGTTTTTTAGCAACGAATTGCTTGATCATGAGCCACTTCGCACACCGGTTCTGTCATGTTCGAGCCAGCGTTCTCGACCCCGGAACGCCTGGCCCCTTGCCGGCCCCCACAGCCGGCCAGAGGAGGATCCGTTGCGCCCCCGCACCCTTGCTCTCGCCGCGGCGATAGCCGTCCTGCCGCTGACCGCCGTCTCGCTCGGCGTCTCCGCCGCGCAGGCCGCCACCCCCAACGCCGCCCCGCGCGTCGCCCTGCCGAACACCGTGAACCCCGCGGTGGCCCACTCGGAGAAGAAGGGCGACGTCCCCGCCGAGCAGCAGATCTCGGTGGCCGTCAGCCTGAAGCTGCGCAACACCGACGCCCTCGACCGCTTCCTCGCCGCGGTCGCCACCCCGGGCACCCCGGAGTTCGGCAAGTACCTGACGCCGGAGCAGTTCACGGCCCGGTTCGGCCCGACCCAGGCCGACGTCGAGCAGGTCAAGGCCTACCTGGCCCAGCAGGGCCTGACCGTCTCGGACGTGAGCGCCAACCGCCAGGTCGTCAACGCCCGCGGCACCGCCGCGCAGGTCTCGCAGGCCTTCGGCACCCACGAGAGCGCGTACGTGGACCCGCAGATGCAGCGCTCGTTCTTCGCCAACGACGACGCCGCCTCGATCCCGTCCTCGCTGGCCTCGGTGGTCCAGGGCGTCAGCGGCCTGGACAACCACCCGGTCCGCAAGACCCACCTGGTCAAGCCGGGCTCGCTCAGCCCGAACGCCGCGACCGCGAGCCCGTCCGGCATGTCCCCGGCCCAGTACACCGGCGCCTACAACCTGAACAAGACCGGCGCCGACGGCACCGGCGTGACGGTCGCGCTGTGGGAGTTCGACGGCTACAGCAAGACCAACCTGACCACCTACGACTCGCAGTTCGGCCTGACCGGCCCGGCCGTCTCCACGGTCTCCGTGGACGGCGCCAACTACGACTCCAAGCCCGGCGAGGGCCAGGGCGAGGTCGAGCTGGACAGCGAGATCGTCCGCGGTGCGGCGCCCAAGGCCACCCAGCTGCTCTACGAGGCCCCGAACAGCGACCAGGGCGAGATCGACATGGCCAACAAGATCGTGGCCGACAACCGCGCCTCGGTCATCTCGATCTCCTGGGGCTCCTGCGAGCCGGACACCACTCCCGCCTCGATGACGGCCGTCGACAACGCCTTCAAGCAGGCCGCCGCCCAGGGCATCTCGATCTTCTCGGCCTCCGGTGACGACGGCTCGCGCGACTGCACCCGCTCCACCAGCGGCGCGACCGTCAAGGCGGTCGACTTCCCGGCCTCCAGCCCGCACCAGACCGGTGTCGGCGGCACCAACCTCAAGGTCGGCAGCGGCAACGCCTACTCCTCGGAGAGCGCCTGGAGCACCGCCGGCGGCGGCGTCTCCACCGTGTTCGGCAAGCCGAGCTGGCAGACCGGCACCGGCGTCAGCGGCACCATGCGCACCGTCCCGGACGTCGCCTCCAACGCCGACCCGCAGAGCGGCTTCTCGATCTACACGGCCGGCGGCTGGCAGGTCTACGGCGGCACCAGCGCGGCCGCGCCGCTCTGGTCCGGCTACGCGGCCCAGTTCAACCAGAAGGCCAAGGCCGCCGGGCAGCCGGTCCTCGGCGAGGCGAGCCCGCGGCTGTACTCGGTCGCGAACAGCAGCGCCTACGGCAGCACCTTCCACGACGTGACCACCGGCGCCAACCAGGACTTCTCCACGAAGTCCGGCTACGACCAGGTCACCGGCTGGGGCTCCCCGGTCGCCGACGCCCTGACCACCGCCCTGCTCGGCGGCGGTGGCGGCACCACCCCGCCGCCCGGCGGCTGCACCGCGGCCCAGCTGGTCGGCAACGGCGGCTTCGAGACCGGCTCCGCCGCCCCGTGGACCACCTCCAGCGGCGTCGTCGACAACAGCTCCTCCCAGGCCGCCCACGCGGGCAGCTGGAAGGCCTGGATGAACGGCTACGGCTCGACCCACACCGACACCGTGTCGCAGACCGTCTCGATCCCGGCCGGCTGCACCTCCGCGAAGCTGACCTTCTGGCTGCACATCGACACCGCGGAGTCCGGCTCCACGGCGTACGACAAGCTGACCGTCCAGGCCAACAGCACCACGCTGGCGACCTACTCCAACGCGAACGCCGCCGCCGGGTACGTGCAGCGCACCCTGGACCTGACCTCCTTCGCCGGCCAGACCGTGACCATCAAGTTCACCGGCACCGAGGACTCGTCCCAGCAGACCAGCTTCGTGATCGACGACGTCGCCCTGAACGTCAACTGATCACGCTGCCGATCACCGCAACCGGTCACCGGGCGGCAACGCCCGGTGACCACCGGTAGTACCGGACAGCACCACCGAGACCCCCGCCGGGGCGGCGCCGAGAGGGCCCGCCCCGGCGGTGTCGCGTCCGCCGGGGCGGCCCGGCCCGGGGCCTCCGGTGAGGGCCGTGTTTCCGGAGTGTTTCAAGATCGCTAACCATTCGGTTGACCTGCCGTGACCACTGTCATACGCACGACTGATGACGTAGCCTCTCGACCGTGCATAGGGTTCCCCAAAGCTCGGTGAAGCCGCTGGCGGCGCGCCCCGGCGTCGACCCGGTGCCACCGAACTCACCTGGTGGGGAGGGTCACCGCATGGCCGCACAGCAGCCTCAGGACGCCGCGCGACTGCGGCTGGTCGGGTCGCACACGGAGCGCCCCGGGCCTCCCGCGCCCGGATCAGCCCCGGCGCCGGCACCGCCCGCCGCCCGGCTCGCCCCGGTCGGCGGCTTCGCGGACACCCTGCACCTGGCCATCGAGGCCAGCGGCCTCAGCCTGGACCGGATCCGCGCGGCCCTCGCCCAACGCGGCGTCAGGGTCAGTGTCACGACGCTGAGTTACTGGCGGCGCGGCCGCAGCCAGCCCGAGCGGGCCAGCTCGCTGCGCGCCGTCCACCTGCTGGAGGAACTGCTCGGGCTGCCGCACAGCGCGCTCTCCTCCCTGCTCGGCCCGCCCCGCCCACGCGGCCGCTGGGCCGCCGCGGCCAACACCCTGCACCTCGGGCTGGAGGACGTCTGGCCGGGCGAGCAGGAGATCGCCAACATCTTCGCCGAGCTGGACGCCCCGCCGGCCGGCGAGCTGGAGCGCCTGAGCATCCACGACTCCTACTACGTGGACGCCGAGCGGCGCGGCAACCTGCTGCGGATGCGCCAGGTGGTGCGCGCCACCGTCGGCGGCGTCGGCCGCTGCCTGGTGGTGCACATGGCCGACGAGGAGGCGGCCGGCTGCCCAGAGATCACCTCGGTGCGGCACGGCCGGCTGGGCCGGGTGCGCCGCCGCCCGGAGGCCGGGCTGACCGTCGCCGAGCTGATGCTGGACCGCCCGCTCGGGCTCGGCGACAGCACCGTCTTCGAGTACGAGGTGGAGATCCCGCCGGGCGGTCCCACGCTGGAGTACAGCCGCCGCTTCGCCACCCCGGTGCGCGAGTACGTGCTCCAGGTGCACTTCGACCCGGCCTCCGTTCCGGCGCACTGCGAGCGCTACGACCGCGAGCCCGGTGCCGACGTCGACCACCGGCGCGAGCAGCTCTGGATCGGCGCCTCGGCCAGTGCCCACGTCCTGGCCCCGGACCAGCAGCCGGGCCACATCGGCATCCGGTGGGAGTGGGCGTAGCCCCGCTCAGCCCTCCGTCTCCCGAGCCCCGTCGGACCACCAGGTCCGGCGGGGCTTTCGCATGTCCGCCCCGAACCACCTAACCACTTCAATGTCGCGCACTGGTTGACGATCCATCACCTAACTCCTACTCTCATGAATACCGGTTAGACATGAGTCTCGCCGGAAGCCCCAGCCCCCGGGAGTGACCAGGCATGTCCAGCACCACCCTGATCCGCACCCTGCAGACCGGCCACGTGGGCCTGAACGTCACCGACCTGGCCCGCTCGATCGACTTCTACCGCGCGGTCTTCGGCCTCCAGGTCACCCACGAGGGCACCGACCCCGAGCGCCGCTTCGCCCTGCTCGGCCGCGACGGCCGCCTGGTGGTGACCCTCTGGCAGCAGAGCGCCGGCACCTTCGCCACCACGAACCCCGGCCTGCACCACCTCTCCTTCGAGGTCGAGAGCCTCGACGAGGTCCGCGCCGCCGAGCGGCTGCTGCGCGAGCTCGGCGCCGAGTTCGCCCACGACGGCGTCGTCCCGCACAACGAGGGCTCGGCCTCCGGCGGCATCTTCTTCACCGACCCGGACGGCATCCGGCTGGAGATCTACACCCGCACCGGCGTGGACGAGACCGAGGCCACGGCCCCCACCACCGGCGCCCCGACCTGCGGTTTCTTCTAGGCCGCCGCCCCGGGCCGCACCGGGCCGCACCGAACCGCCACCGCACCGAACCGCCACCGCGCCGAACCGCCGCCGTCCGACCCAGCCCCAGCCCCAGACCCAGCCCCGGAAGGGAGCCGACCGTGACCACCACCAGCACGCCGTACCACCCCGGCGAGCGGGCCGCCCAGGCCCGGGCCGGCCGGACCGAGCGGGCCGACCACGCCGGCCGGTCGATCCGCAGCACCATCCCGGCGGTCGCCGCCCGCTTCCTGTCCGAGCGGCGGATGCTGGTCGTCGGCGCCGCCGACCGGGACGGCCGGGTCTGGGCCACCCAGCTGACCGGCCCGGCCGGCTTCCTGCAGGCGCCGGACGAGCGGACGATGTCGGTCGCCGCCCGTCCGGCCGGGGCCGACCCGCTGGCCGAGGCACTGGCCCGCCCGGCCCGGGTCGGCACCATCGCCCTCGACCCGGCCGGCCGGCGCCGGATGCGGCTCAACGGCGGCTCCGTCCCGGACGGCCGCGGCGGGCTGCTGGTCAGCGCCGCCGAGGTGGTCTCCAACTGCCCGAAGTACATCCAGCGCCGCAGCCCGCAGGACCGCCCGGAGGCCGGCCCGCCCCGTACGGTCGCCGCCGGCCCGCGGCTGACCACCGCGCAGCGCCTGGCCGCGGCCACCGCGGACACCTTCTTCATCGCCACCACCGGGCCGGACGGCAGCGTGGACGCCTCCCACCGCGGCGGCTTCCCCGGCTTCCTGGAGGCGGTGGCGCCGGACCGGCTGCGCTGGCCGGAGTACCCGGGCAACAGCATGTTCCTGACCCTCGGCAACCTGGAGCTGGACCCGCGGGCCGGGCTGCTGCTGCCCGACTGGGAGACCGGCGGGGCCCTGCTGGTCACCGGCGAGGCCCGCACCGACTGGTCGCCGGAGGCCCGGCAGGCCGCCCCGGGCGCCGAGCGGATGGTCGACCTGGCCGTCACCGGCGTGCTCGAACTCGCCGACGCCACCCCGCTGACCTGGACGGACCCCGAGTACTCGCCCGCCATCCCGCGCTGATCCCGCCTCGACCGCCTTCCCCGGCGCCGCCGCTTCTCCTGACCCGTCCCCCGGGGCCCGGCTCAGCGCTTCCCGGACATCCAGTGGAAGAGGCCCATCGCCACACTGGTCGCCAGGTTGAAGCTGGACACCCCCGCCTGCATCGGCACCGCGACCAGCTGGTCCGCCCGCGCCTTGAGCTCCTGCGACACCCCGTGCCGCTCGGTGCCGAAGGCGAGCAGGGCGTCGTCCGGGAACGGCACGTCCCGGATGTCCGCACCCTCCGGGTCCAGCACGAACAGCGGCCCGGCGGGCAGCTGCGGCAGCGTCAGCCGCTCCACCGCCGTGGCGAAGTGCAGACCGGCACTGCCCCGCAGCACGTTCGGGTGCCACGGGTCCAGATCCCCCGTGGTCACCACCCCCGTGGCCCCGAACCCCGCCGCCAACCGGATCACCGCCCCGACGTTCCCCAGATTCCGCGGGTTCTCCAACACCACCACCGGCGCCCGCCGCGGCCGCGCCCCCAACACCGCCAGATTGGCCCCGGCAGCAGGCCGCACCGCCAGCGCGACCACCCCGGTCGGGTGCAGCCGGGGCACCAGCGTCCGCACCACCGCCTCCGGCGCCTCCACCGCGAGCCCGTCCACCGCCGGCACGACGTCCTCGGCCAACTCGGCGGCCAGCGCCGTCAACGCCCCCCGATCGACGGTCACCACCTTCCGAACATCCCCACCGAACCGCAGCGCGTGCTTCAACGCGTGGAACCCGTCCAGCAGCACCACCCCCGGCTCCCGCTCAGCCGCCCGCCACTCCCGCACCAGCTCCTCGTCCATGCCGCCCACTCTGCCACCCCCTGTACCGGAGCCCACCCGGCGAGCGCCCCCGCGCTACCGGGCCTCCGCGCTGCCCCGCAGGGCCCGCTCCAGATCCCGCAGCGCCTGCCCCACCAACCGCACCCCCGCCCGCACCACATCCCGCTGCACCCCGGCCGGCATCCCCGCCAGTCCCTCCTCCAACCACGCCTGCGCCGCCCGCACCGCCCCGAACTCCACCGCCTGCCCGGTCAGCAGCGCCGCCGCCGCGAGCGCGGTGGCGAGGCGCAGTTCCTCCGCGTACGCCTTCGCTCCCGGCACGGGCTCCGCGTCGCCCGTCGGCAGGTGCGCCTCCAGCAGCACCCCCGCCCGCCCGAGCGATCCGACCGCCGCCAGGGCCCGGTCGATCTGGCGCCGGCTGACCCCCTCCAGCCCGGACTCGTGCCGCCCCGGTTCGGCGTCGGCCCGCTCCATCGCCTGGATGAGTTCGGACCGCGCCTCCCGCGAGTCCAGCAGCGCGCTCCGCACGGCCCGCTCCCGCGGCGCCGCCGGTGTCTCGTAGCAGGCGATCACGGCGCCGGCGTACCGCCCGGCGGCCGCGAGCCATTCGGCGAGCCGTTCCCCGAGCCGCGCGGTCTGCCAGGTGGGGAACAGCGCGTACGTGACCAGCGCGATCGTCCCGCCGAGCAGCGTGAGCCCGACCCGTTCGACGGCGGTCACCAGCGGGTTCCCCTCCTGCAGCCCGAGCAGGAACACCACGTACGTCGAGATCCCGACCGTGGTCAGCGCGTACCCGGTCCGGAACGCGAGGTACGCCCCGCCGATGCAGACCACCGCCAGCGCGGCCAGCACCCACTCCCCGGGATGGGCCAGCTGCACCACCAGCGTGGAGACCGCGACCCCGACGACCGTCCCGGCCAGCCGCGCGACGCCCCGGCTGTAGGTCTGCGCGAAGTCCGGCCGCATCACCATGGCGGCGGTCATCGGCGCCCAGTACCCGTGGTGGAACCCGGCCAGCCGGGCCAGCAGGTACGCGACGGTGACCACCCCCGAGAGCCGTACGGCGTGCTGGAAGATCGCCGAACGCGGATGCAGCTGCCGCCGGACGGTCCGCGCCGCGACGGGCAGCATCCGGCCGATCGACGGCTTGTGCAGCGCCCCGCCGGCCCCGACCACGGGGGTGGTGATGGTGTCCGCGTCGTTGCGTTCGAGGGTGTCCGCGGCCTTCCGCAGCAGTCCGCCGAGCCGTCGGGCGGAACGCCGGGCGGCGCCCCGCAGCCGTGGTCCCTCGTCGTCCGGCCGGATCAGGGTGAGCGCGGGCGCGGACCGGGGGAGCCGGACGGGGTCGCCGGTGCGGATCGCCCGGGCGAGGGCGTCCATGACCTCGGCGGCGGCGGCCAGCACCTCCCGGGCCCGGTCACGTTCCGGCCCTTCCTCGGGGGCGCCGACCTTGGGGTCGGCGAGCGCGGCGAGGGTGGGCCGGATGCGTTCGGCGAGGCCGCGCAGGCCGCGCAGTTCGGGAGGACGGTGCCGGTCCTGCCAGGGCGTCACGGCGGAGGCGTGCCGGGCGGTCATGAACGGTTCCGGGTCGACGTGCGCGGTCGGGTCCTGCCGCAACCGGCGGGCGTAGTCGGCGAGTTCGGCGTAGGTGTCGGCGAGGGCGGCGCGCTGGGCGCTCCAACTTCCGATCGGCCAGACGGTGATGACGACGGCCTGGACGACCCCGCCGAGGGCGGCGACCAGTCCGTGGCCGAGCGCGGTGACGGTGCTGACCGGCAGCTGGACGACGATCAGCATCACCGAGACGGTGTTGGTCGCGACCACCCCCGCGGTGGGCCCGATCGCCCAGGACAGCCCGGCTCCGAAGGCCCACACCGCGAGCAGCACCGGGAACAGCCCGTACACCCCCGCGGCCAGGTAGCCGAGGAAGGTGCTGATGCCGAGTCCGAGGCCGGCCACGACGGCGAGGCTGGCGCGGGGCCGGAAGCTGCGCTGGAAGGTGGCCGAGCCGGCGATGAACGCCCCCATCGCGGCCGAGGTGGCGAGCGGGACGCCGCTGAGCGCGAGCGTCGGGAAAAGCACCAGCGCCACGGCGACCGCCCCGCGCACGGCCCGCTTGGGGTCGGTGAGCGCCCGGTCCAGGGTGAGTCCGGTCCGCGCGGTGTCACGAAGCGCGGCGAACCAGGACATACCGACATCCTAGGGTGCGGACTTCCGCCGGATCCGACCGGTACGGATCCGACTCACCCGCGCCGCCGCCCAGAGCAGTGCCCCGGTCGGCAGGAACACCGCGTCCGCGGCGATCATCGCCAGCGAGAACACCGGCAGCCCGAGCACCACCGCGATCCCGACGTGCTCCAGCATCATGACGGCCAGCAGCCCGTTCTTGACCCGCCGGTTGAGCAGCGTGAACGGGAAGGCCACCTGCAGGATCACGGTGCCGTACGAGATCAGGAACACCGGCAGCAGCGCCGAGCCGACCAGCGCGGACAGCCCGGGCCAGGGCGCGAAGTAGTCCAGGTGCACCGGGTAGTAGAGCGCGGTGCCGTCCTGCCAGCGCGAGCCCTGCACCTTGTACCAGCCGGCCGTGGCGTAGATCAGCACCACCTCGACGGCGATCACCAGCATCGCGCAGTTGTGCACCATGGTGGCCAGCGCGTCGAGCACCGCCCGGAGCTCGCCGTCCGGCCGCAGCCGTCCGACGGCCCACCAGACCCCGGCCACCGCCCAGAGCCCCCAGAACAGCGGCGACCAGCCGAGGTGGGGGAAGGTCCGGCTGGTCCAGGTCAGGCTCTCGCCGGAGAAACCGCCGAACTGACAGGCCGCCAGGACCACCCCGAGGGCGGCCCAGAGCACCACTCCGCTCCGCCCGTCCCGCCCGGTGCGCCGAGCCCGGCCTGGGGGCACCTCCCGGCCGGAGGCCGGGGGAGCGTCCAGCGACCAGACCTCGGCGCAGCGGGTGAAGACCAGGTAGACCGCCATCAGGTGGACGACGTTGTCGCCGCCGTCGCCAAGGAAGACGTCGCGGTTCTGCAGCGACAGCACCGTCACCAGGAACAGCACGGTGCTCGCCCTGGTCCGCCAGCCCAGCAGCACGCCGAGGGCCGCCAGCACCGCCAGGTGGTAGACCAGCTCGAACCAGGGCCGGCCGCCGAACCAGGGCAGCACGGTGAACGCCCCGTCGTCGCCCAGCAGCCGATCGGCCAGCTCCATCGACCAGGGGGAACGGTCGCCGTACAGCACCCGCCGGTTGGGCCACTCGCGCAGCAGGTAGGCGAGCCAGACCAGCCCGAACCCGATCCGCACCGCCGCGGCCTGGTGGCGTCCGAGCACCCGCCCGGTGAAGGCCTCGACGGCCCGTCCGAGCAGCTCGGCCGCCCCCGGCCCGCGCGGCGCCGGCACGTCCGGCCCGGGTACGGGCGGCTGCCCGGCGACGGCCTGCCGCGGAACGCCGTCCGCCCGGGGATCCCGCGCCGACACCCCGTTCATCCGAGCAGTCCCCGGTAGTCCTCGTCCGCCACCGGCCACCACGGCAGCTCCCGTACCTTGGGCGCCGGCGGCGCCGCCTCGCCGCTCCAGGCCGGCGGCGGCACGGTCGCCGCGGTCACCCGGAACCGGATCTCCAGGATCCGCTCGCCGTCCGCCTCCCGGCCGATCCGCTGCAGCGCGATCCGCTTCAGGTACTGCTCGGCGAGCTTGCCGCGCGCGTTGGCCGGCGTCTCGTCCTGCGGGTTGTGCGAGCCGTCGTAGAAGTCCCAGGCCCGGCGCAGCAGGTTCTGGTCGACGTGGCTGGGTGCCGGGTTGCCCCGTATCGCGGCGATGTCCTGCGCGGTCAGCCCGGTCCAGTCGCGGGTGGTGGTCGCCCCGCCGGGGGCGACGGTCCGCACCTGGGCGTCCAGGCTGACGTTCTGCTGCAGCGGGTTGGGGGCGAACAGCTTCCAATTCTGCTCGAACTCCGGGTACACCACGCCGTCGATCGCGGTCCGGTACTGCCGGGACAGCGAGTTGGCAGGCGCGACGTGCAGGAACACCGCGGCGAGGAACAGGCCGGTGCCGCCGATCAGTGCCGCCCCGGCGAGGCCGAGGACGAGCTGCGCGGGCTTCGACCAGGCCCTCCCCGCGGCCGGCCGGTCCGTCGTCTCCGTCATGGCCTCCCCAGCCCGGTCGGCGGGCGCCCCCGGCCCGGTACCGGCGCGCTCGCGCGCGCCCATCCTGCCCTACCGGGTGACGGGCGACGGCGGGCCCGCGGGCCCGGGAGTCCCGGCCCGGGAGTCCGCGCCCGGGAGTCCTAGAGGACGAAGGCCTCCTGGCCGGTGCTGCTCACCATCGGACGGCCGGCGCCCTGCCAGGCGTACATCCCGCCGTCCACGTTCACCGCGTCCCGGCCCTGCTGGACCAGGTACTGGACGACCTGCGCGGAGCGGCCGCCGACCCGGCAGAGCACGTACAGCTTCTCCTCGGGCAGCTCGCCGAGCCGGGCGATCACCTGGCCCAGCGGGATGTGCAGCGCGCCGTCCACGTGCCCGGCGTCCCACTCGTCCTGCTCGCGCACGTCCAGCAGGGCGGCGTCGGCGGGCACGGCGGCGGCGTCGGCGGTGGGGATCTGCGCGAACATCGTGTGGCTCTCCTGGGCGTGGGAAGGCTGGGGGTGGATCGGGTCCGTGCCATTGTCGCCCACCGGCTCCGAAGCGTCGCCGGCCACCGGGCCGGGGCCGCCGAGCAGCCGCTCCAGCTCGGCCTGCCGGTCGGCGGCCTTGGCCAGCAGTTCCTCGGCGAGCTGCTCCAGCAGCCGGTCCGGGTCCTGCGGGGCGAGGGCGAGCAGCTGGCCCATCGGGGTCTGCTCCAGCCGGACCTGCTCGGTGGCGGTCTCGGCGATCTTGGCGGTCAGCCAGTCCAGCCGGCGGCGCAGCCAGCCCGACCGGTCGGGGGAGTCGACGGCGGGCGCGGCCTCGGGCGCGGTGGACCACTCCGCGGCCAGGCCCTCCAGTACGGCGGCGTCACCGAACGCGTAGGCCTCGTTGACCCTGACCAGGAAGGCGGCCCGGCGCTGCTGCTCGGCCGGGTCGGTGGTCAGGTCGGGGTGGGCGCGGCGGACCAGCTCGCGGTAGATCCGCTGGGCCTCCTTGCCGGGCCGCACCCGGGTCGGCGCGGCGGGCGGCGGTGGTGCCGCCTCCTCGCCCCGGCCGGACTGCTCCCGCTGCTCCTGGACGGAGTCGAACAGCGCGTCCAGGTCCGGCAGTTCCTCGACCTGCTGCCGCGCCTCGGCGGCCCGGCGCAGGTCCTCCGGCCGACCGGTGCGGGCCGCGACCGCCTCGGCGACCAGCGCGTCCAGCTCGTCCAGCCGGGCGTACAGCGGGCCGAGCAGCTGGTGGTGGATCAGGGCGAAGTTGTCGATCTCGACCCGCAGCGTCTGCACGTCCACGTCCATGCTGAGCCAGGCGAGCTCGGCGGCGGCGACCCGCTCCTCCAGCTCCTGCTGCTCCGGGTCCGTCCAGCGGGCGGGGCTCTGCGCGCTCACTTCTCGCCTCTGTCTCGTCCGGGCGGCTGCGTCCTGCGGGGCCGCCGGGCGGGCGGTCCGGCCTGCCACCCTACCGCCGCGCACGAAAGCCCCGTCCGGGTGAACCGGGGGTACGGACCGGCGCGCGACGCGCGACACGCAACCGATACTGAGGAATCTCCCCGTTTCGGTATCAAGCCCGGCCCGGTCCGTGCTTCGCTGGTATCCGCACAGCGTGCCTTCCTCCGGAGAGACGGCCGCCTCCAGGCGTGGCGGCCAGGCGGGAGCAGACCGAATCCATGGTGGCCGAGTCCAACTCCACACCGCGTCCGGCGGCCGACGGAACCGAACCGGGCGACCACCCCGCGGGCGTGGCCGCCCTGGTGCGGCTCGCCCTCGTCCAGGTCGACCGGTCCGGCCGGATCGCGCAGTGGGGCCGAGCCGCCGAGGAGCTGTTCGGACACCGCGCCGAGGTCGCCCACGACCGCCCCGCCTCCGGCCTGCTGCCCGCCGTGGAGTCACGGGCGCTCGGCCGGTGCTCCGTCCGCCGCACCGGCGACGCCTTCGACACCCTCGCCGAGCTGACCGCGACCGGCCGCCCCTGGGCCGGTCGGCTGACCGTCACCGACCGCGAGGAGCACCAGCGCGACGTGCTCTGGTGGGCCTATCCGCTGCCCGGCCCGTCCGGCGGGCTGCTCGCCCTGGCAGCCGACGCCCGCCCGCTGCGCACCGCCGGCCCCCGGCTCGCGCTCGGCGAGCGGCTGCTGCCGTTCGCCGCCGCCCCCGCCGCCCGGGGCGGCTTCCACGGGCTGGCCGCCACGCTCACCGCGCCCGCCGACCGGGTACCCGAGCCGCTGGCCCGGCTGCTGCCCGCCGCCCACCGGCCGGCGGTGCTGACCGCGATCGGGCTCGGTGGGCTGCCCGCCCTGCGGCTGGACGCGGTCACCGTACTGCCGGTGCTGCCCGCCGACGCGCAGACCGGGACGGCGCACGCGGCCGCCGGCCTGGGCCGCCGCTACCCGACGCCGCAGCAGCGCGCCGCCCGGGTCGGCCCGCCGCCGCAGCCCGACCAGACCGCGCCCGGCCGCCGTCCGGACGGCCGGCTCCCGGCCCAGCGCGACACCGCCCTGCGCGACCCCGCGCAGCGCGAGACCGCCGACCTGCCCGTCCCCCAGCCCGTCCCCCAGCCCGTCGCCCAGCCCGTCGCCGCCGTCAGCGGTGCCGCGGCGGGCGGCGGCCCGTCCGTGCCTCCCCCGGCCTCCGGCCGGGAGGTGCCCCCACCAACGGGAGGAGGAGCCACCATCGACCGAGCCACCGTCGAGTCGTCCGCCACGGACCACCCGACGCCCCGCGCCGCCCAGGCCCCGCCCGCCGCCGTGCCCGTCCCGGTCCCCGCCCCCGCGAGCGCCTCGGGCCCGCCGTCCGGACGACTCGGCCCGTTCCTCACCAACGGCCAGGCCGGCGAGCAGCTGGCGCTGCTGAACGAGGTCGGCGGCAAGGTCGGCACCACCCTGGACCTCGGCTTCACCGCCCACGAGCTGTGCCAGGTGCTGGTCCCCAGGGTCGCCGACTTCGCCTGCGTGGACCTGGTGGACGGGCTGATCTCGGACTCCGAGCTGCCGGTCGCCCGCCCGGACGACGACACCATGCTGCGCCGGGTCGCCCTGGTCTACAACGAGACCGGCGGCGCCTGGGACCACGTGCTCACGGAGGGCTCGCTGGTCAGCATGCCCCGCCGCACCCCGCCCGGGATGGCCCTGCAGCTGAACCAGCCGGTGCTGGTCCCGGTGGTCAGCGCGGACGTCGCGGTCGACTACGCGATCGCGCTCGGCGGCGTCCGGCTGGCCCCGGTGGTCTCCGGCCGCTCGATGCTGGTCGTCCCGCTCTCCGCCCGGGGCACCGTGCTGGGCATCCTCAAGCTGCTCCGGCTGCCCGACCGCGCCCCCTTCGACGAGAGCGACGCCGCGACCCTCAAGGAACTGGCCGTCCGCGCCGCGCTGTCGCTGGACAACGCCCGGCTGCACCGCGCCGAGGCGAGGGTCGCCACCACCCTGCAGCGCTCGATGATCCCGACCCGCCCGCCGCAGATCCCCGGCGTGCAGATCGCCCACCGCTACCTGCCCGGCGACCCCAAGGCCGAGGTCGGCGGCGACTGGTTCGACGCGATCCAGCTGCCCGGCAGCCGGGTCGCCCTGGTGGTCGGCGACGTGATGGGCCACGGCATCCACTCGGCCGCCGCGATGGGCCGCTTCCGCACCGCCATGCAGACCCTCGCCGCCCTGGACCTGCCGCCCGGCCAGCTGCTGCGCCACCTGGACAACCTGGCCCACAAGCTCGGCGACGACCACCTCGCGACCTGCCTGTACGCGGTCTACGACCCGATCAACCGGACCTGCGAGCTGGCCAGCGCCGGCCACGTCCCGCCCGTCCTGGTGCACCCGGACGGCACCGGCGAACTGCTGGAGATCCCGGCCGGCGCACCGATCGGCGTCGGCGGGGTGCCGTTCGTCGCCAAGACCATCGACGTCTCGGACGGCTCGATGCTGGTGCTGTGCACCGACGGCCTGGTCGAGGTCCGGGGCGGGGACATAGGAGCGGGCCTCGCGGCGCTCTGCGGCAACCTGATCGACCCGCAGCAGAGCCCCGAGCAGGCCTGCGACGAGGTGCTGCGCCGGCTGCACACCGACGACCGCAAGGACGACGTGGCCCTGCTGGTGGCCCGCTTCGACGGGGTCGCCCCGTCCGAGGTGGCCACCTGGGACCTCACGGTGGACCAGCGCGAGGTCCGCCGGGCCCGCTCGCTGGTCCGCGAGCAGCTGGCCGGCTGGCACCTGCAGGCCCTCAGCGACACCACCGAGCTGCTGGTCAGCGAGCTGGTGACGAACGCCGTCCGGGTCGCCAGGGACCGGGTCCAGCTGCAGCTGATCCGGGTGGACAAGCTGCTGGTCGAGGTCAGCGACGACAACCACAACCTGCCCTCGCTGGAGCCGGCCGAGCAGCTCGGCGAGACCGGCCGCGGCCTCACCCTGGTCACCAAGCTGGCCGAACGCTGGGGCACCGCCCGCAAGGCCGTCGGCAAGGTCGTCTGGTTCGAACTGCCCCTCCCGCACGCCTGACGGCCGCGTACGGATGTCCGTACGCGGCCGTCAGGGGTGGACAGCGTCCGTCAGGAACAGGCAGCGTCCGTCAGGGGATGAGCGCCCCGGCCGGCCGACGCCGCCGGGCCTCCACCGCGACCTCCCGCGAGGCGGCCGTGGCCACCGAGGTGGCGGCGCCGACCCCGGCCAGCACCCGCGGCCAGAAGTCCCCGAAGACCTCAACCGAGACGGCGATCAGCAGCGCGGTGATCACCGCGACCACGTGCTCCAGGCCCGCCAGGTTCGGCAGCACGATCGCCTCGCCGACCATCGTGGCCACCACCAGGCAGGCGGTGAACCAGGCCCGGCATCGGAACGCGATGCAGATCGCCAGTGCCACCACCGCGGCCGACGGCCCGGTGTCCCGCACGTAGGCGACCCACTTCGGGAAGCCGAACAGGTGGTGCGGCCCGATCGCCACGCCGACCCGGGCGAACAGCGTGCCCGCCAGGGTGCAGGCGTAGGCGACCACCAGGGTCATCCGCCGGCCGAGCACGATCTCGGCGATCGCGAAGACCACGAACACCTGGGCCAGCGCCCCCCAGACCGGCAGGTCCAGCGCCGGGACGTACAACGACAGCGGAGTCCGCAGCAGCGAGACGTCCAGCGGCAGCGCCGCCCGCACCACCCCGATCCGATTGACGAAGTGCTCACCGCCCGGCAGGTGCTGGACGATGCTGAACAGCAGGATCAGAAACGTCGCCAGCGTGGCCAATGGAACCGCTGCGAACTTCTTTCGCACCACCGCGTTCCGCACAGTCACGAACAACGTTCCCCACTCGGCGACAGCGGCCGTTCTGGCTAGCGCCAGCGGCCCCTTTCGCACGCCCCCCGCGTGGGTCCTGAAAATCACAGCCGTTTCTCCGAATCCCCGAACTCTCGTCTACTCCAACATTAGAAGCCTCTTAACAAAGGCACATCGGCACGGATGGGGATAAGGGTCATCCTCAAGGGGGAGAGCCGTCCCCCCTCCGGACCCCCATTCGACCGGCCGGCCCCCTCCGCCCCCCCGACGGAGGGCTACCCCTTCCCGTCCCGGGCCGCCACCGGCACCCGGGGCGCCACCACGGCGGTTCCGGCGTGCCGGCGTCGGAACAGGGCGGGCAGGCTCGGCGCGACGATGAAGCCCTCTGCGCGCGCGCTCGCGATGCCGATCCGCGGAATCTCGCTGCTCTTCTCGAACAGCAGGTAGCGCGGCTCCCAGATCGGCCGGTACTTGGCATTCGCGCGGTACAGCGACTCGATCTGCCACCAGCGCGAGAAGAAACCCAGGACGGAGCGCCACAGCCGCAGCACCGGGCCGGCCCCCAGCCGGGAACCGCGCTCGAAAACCGAGCGGAACATCGCGAAGTTCAGCGACACCCGCTTCAGCCCGACCTCGTCGGCGCGCTGCAGCAGCTCGATCACCATGAACTCCATCAGGCCGTTCTCGGTGTCCCGGGCCCGACGCATCAGGTCCAGCGAGAGCCCGTCCGGGCCCCACGGGACGAAGCTCAGCAGCGCCTTGAGCTCGCCCTCGCCGTCACTGCACTCCAGCATCACGCAGCGGCCGTCGCCCGGGTCGCCGAGCCGGCCGAGCGCCATCGAGAAGCCGCGCTCGGTCGCCCCGTCGCGCCACTCGTCGGCCTTGGCCACCAGCGCGGCCATCTCCGTCTCCGCGATGTCCTCGTGGCGGCGGATCCGCACCGTGTACCCGGCCCGCTTGACCCGGTTGTACGCCTGCCGGACCACCCGCATCGCGCGGCCGTCCAGCGAGAACTCGTCCAGCTCGACGATCGCCTCGTCACCCAGCTCCAGCGCGTCCAGCCCGTGCCGGGCGTAGATCACCCCGGCCTCCTCGGAGGCGCCCATCACGGCCGGCGCCCAGGCGTGCTCGCGGGCCTCGGCCAACCAGGCGTCGATCGCGCCGGGCCAGGCCTCCGGGTCGCCGATCGGGTCGCCCGAGGCGAGCGAGACGCCGCCGACCACCCGGTAGGTGACCGCCGCCTTGCCGCTGGGGGAGAAGATCACCGCCTTGTCCCGGCGCAGCGCGAAGTAGCCGAGCGAGTCCCGCTCACCCTGCTTCTCCAGCAGCCCGCGCAGCTTCGCCTCGTCCTCCGCGGTCAGCAGCTCGGTGCCCCGCGGGCTGCGGAAGGCCACGTACAGCACCAGCAGGAAGAGCACCCCGCCCATCGCGTTGATCGCGGCGTTCACCCAGGTCGGCGCGGCGATCACCGAGCGCAGGTGCTCGGACGGCGTGATGGTGATCATCCGGCCGACCGAGTAGCGGAAGAGGTCCCAGAAGCCCGCGCCGGACAGCTCGTTGGTCGCCCAGACCAACAGCGAACCGGCCAGACCGCCGAACAGCAGCCCGCCGACGAAGGTGGCCGCCGCGGTCTTCGGGTTGGAGCTGTCCCCCTTGGACGTGAACTCCTTGCGCCCGACCAGGAGCGCCAGCACGAACAGACAGGTCAGGATCGTGGAGAAGTAGTTGAGCGGGTGCTCGTCGAAGTGCTCGTCCGGAAGCGCCATCAGCGCCAGGTACAGCAGCGCGAAGAGCCCGCCGAGCGCCGCGTTGAAGATCCACGCGGCCCGCTTGCGCCGCCGCATCGCGATGGCGAGGAACACCGACAGCACCGCGCTGGCCAGGCCCGAGGTCATCAGGTACGGGGTGAAGTACTCACCCTCGTTGTGCTCGCTGACCTGGTTGCGGAAGGGCACCAGCAGCACCGTCGCCACGTTCAGCAGCGCGATCAGCCGCAGGTACCAGACGGAGGCCGCGGCGGCCCTCGGGCGCCAGCGGTCGAGCACGCCGACGGGCCGGGGCCCGGGGGGCGTGGCGGACGGCTCCGACTTCACAGTGGACGACACAGCTCAATTCCAAACGATCAGATGGTGGGGCGCATCCGCGTACGGCCCGGCGCCGGGCGCCCGCACGGGCCCGACGGACTGACCGGCGACGCCCGTCCGGCCGTCCGCCCAGGTGGGGCAGCGGGCCGAAAAGGGTCAGCCAACTCCATGGTTCCCCACGAAGCCTGAGAATTACGTGAACCGGGTAGCGGATTCCCACCCCCGCCGAACGGCGGGGGTCACCGCCCCCGTGCGTTCGGCGCCCCACCCCCGCTACCCCTACCCTCGGAAACGACCCACGCGGACCGCCCCCACCCGGCCGCCCGAACCGAGGAGGCACCATCACCACCACCCGCGTGCTGATCGTCGACGACGAGATCCTGGTCCGTTCCGGCCTCGGCCTGATCGTCGGCTCCGCCCCCGACCTCGAGGTGGTCGGCGACTGCTCCGGCGGCCAGGCCGAGGAGCACGTCCAGCGGCTGCGCCCGCACGTGGTCCTGCTCGACATCCGGATGCCCGACCTCGACGGCATCTCGGTGCTGCGCCGCCTGCGCGCCCTGCCCGACCCGCCCGCCGTGGCGATGCTCACCACCTTCGACACCGACGAGTTCATCGGCACCGCGCTGCGGGGCGGCGCCGCCGGCTTCCTGCTCAAGGACACCGCCCCCGAGCAGTTGGTGCACGCCGTCCGGGTGCTCGCGGCCGGCGGCAACATCCTCTCCCCGACCGTCACCCGCACCGTGATCGGCGGCTACGTGGACGGCGGCGGCCCGGACGCCGAGGCGACCGCGCTCGCCCGCACCCTCACCGGCCGGGAGCTCGACGTCCTCGCGCTGCTCGGCGAGGGCCTGTCCAACGCCGAGATCGCCGACCGCCTCTTCCTCGGCACCGGCACCGTCAAGGACCACATCAGCGCGATCCTCGGCAAGCTCGGCGCCGCCAACCGGGTGCAGGCCGCCGTCGTCGCCCACCGGGCCGGGCTGGTCCGGCCCAAGCCCGGCGACGGGGCATGACGGCCGCCGACCCGCTGCCGTCCCGACGGCTCCCGGCCTGGTGCACCGCGCCCTGGCTGATGCTGCTGCTGCCCGTCCTGTACTCCCTGCTGGACGCGGCCCTGGTGGCCCGCGACACCACCTGGTGGCAGCTGACCCTCTCCACCGTGGCCGCCCTCGCGCTGTTCTGGCGCCGCCGCTTCCCGGTCACGGTGCTGCTGCTCACCATGCCCGGCACTTGGGTGGAGGAGATCTGGCTGGCCCCGATCACCGCCGTCTACACGGTCGCCGCCGAGCGCCCCCGCCCGCGGATCGTGATCGCCTGCAGCGTCCTCTTCACCCTGGTCGAGTTCTTCCACTGGCCGCTGCCCGCCGACGTCTTCGACCTGAGCCGGGCCACCGCCCTCGACGCCATCCAGGCCGTCATGCTGGCCGCCGGCCCGGCCGCCACCGGCCTGCTCGCCCGCACCCGCCGCGAGCTGGCCGCCCGGCTGGACGAGCTGACCCGCGGCCAGGAGCGGGAGAGCCGGCTGCTGGCCGAGCGGGTGCTGATCAGCGAACGCGGCCGGCTCGCCCGCGAGATGCACGACGTGGTCTCGCACCAGGTCAGCCTGATCAGCATCCAGGCCGGCGCGCTCCAGGTCAGCACCGCCGACCCGGCCGCCGTGACCACCGCCCGCACCATCCGCGAGCTGTCCGTACGGACCCTGGAGGAGCTGCGCCAGATGGTCGGGGTGCTCCGCGGCACCGGCGGCGTGCCGGACGCCCCGCTCGCCCCGCAGCCCCGGCTGGCCGACCTGCCCCGGCTGATCGAGGAGAGCGGCCTGGCCGCCGACGCCGAGCTGAACCCCGGCGACCGCCCCTGGCCGGAGGCGGTGCAGCGGGCCGCCTACCGCACCGTGCAGGAGGCGCTCACCAACATCACCAAGTACGCCCCGGAGGCGACGGTGCACGTGAAGGTCCGGGCGAAGGGCCGCCGGCTGCGGGTCGAGGTGCGCAACGACGCCCCGCCGGTGTACCCGGCCGAGACCCTCCCGGGCGGCGGCCACGGCCTGGTCGGCCTGCGCGAGCGCGCCCAGCTGCTGGGCGGCACCCTCACCGCCGGCCCCACCCAGGACGGCGGCTTCGAGGTCCGCGCCGAGCTGCCCGCCGCCCGCTCCTGACCCACCGGGCCGGAACGATCCGGCGGGGCCGGGCGGGAAACGAGAAAGCCCCGCAGATCCGTAGATCTGCGGGGCTTCGCTGTGCGCGAGGGGGGAGTTGAACCCCCACGCCCTTTCGGGCACTGGAACCTGAATCCAGCGCGTCTGCCTATTCCGCCACCCGCGCATGGGTGTTGTCCTCATTGCCGACCGATCTTCCGAACCGCTCGGTACCATGAGGACTTCGCGTTTCTTCGAGCGGCCTCCCTTTCGGGGCGGCCCTTCCGACGTGGAAAACATTAGCACGACCTCGGGGGCTGCTCCGAATCGGTTCTCCGGCGAGACCGACCGCATCCGAACGGGTGCCCGACGAACGCGTGCACGAGGGGCGGGCGGCCGCTCCGACCGGCACACCTGGCGTGCCGTACCCGGAATGCGTCACCCTGTGTGTCCGAGCCCACCCCCGGGCACCACACGGTCCGGGAACCGTACGGAAGGGCCCGGCGTGGATACGATCAGTACGGAAGTACCGCAAGTAGGCACGACCGGTTCCCCGGCGGAACCCGGCCGGCAGGCAGGCGAACGAACCCTGGAAGGGGGTGCCCCATGGGAGTGCTGAAGAAGTTCGAGCAGCGACTCGAGGGTCTCGTCAACGGCACCTTCGCCAAGGTGTTCAAGTCCGAGGTCCAGCCCGTGGAGATCGCCGGAGCGCTGCAGCGCGAGTGCGACAACAACGCGAGCATCTGGAACCGCGACCGCACCGTCGTGCCGAACGACTTCATCGTCGAGCTGAGCCCGCACGACCACGAGCGCCTCAGCCCCTACTCCGGGCAGCTCGGCACCGAGCTGGCCGGCATGGTCCGCGAGTACGCGGAGGCCCAGCGGTACACCTTCATGGGCCCGCTCCAGGTGAATCTGGAGAAGGCCGACGACCTCGACACCGGCCTGTACCGGGTGCGCAGCCGCACCCTCGCCGCCGAGGAACCCCAGCAGTACGCCCCGCAGCCGCAGCAGCCCGGCTACGACCGCCCGCCGGCCGCCCCGGCCCCCGGCGCGCCGTGGCAGCAGCCCGGCGCCGGCCAGTACGGCGCGCCCCCGCCGCCGGCGGCGCCCCCCGCGATGCCCCCGGGCCCGCCCGCGCCCGCCGGCGGCAACGTCCGCAATCTCCCCGGTGCCGGCCACGGCGGTGCCTCGGTCCGCCGCTGGATCGAGGTGAACGGCTCCCGCCACCAGATCACCGGCTCCGCCTGCGTGCTCGGCCGCTCCACCGAGGCCGACGTGCGGATCGACGACCCCGGGGTCTCCCGCAAGCACGCCGAGATCCGGCCCGGCAGCCCTTCGATGGTGCTCGACCTGGGGTCCACCAACGGCATCGTGGTGGACGGACAGCACACCCAGCGCGCTACGCTCCGCGACGGATCCCGAATCGTCGTGGGCTCCACCACCATCGTCTACCGGCAGGTCGAAGGGTAGTGTCCGAATTGTTCGCGCGCCTCGCTCACCGACTGGCGGGACGGTCATGTCAGAACTGACCCTCACGGTCATGCGGCTGGGCTTCCTGGCCGTGCTGTGGCTGTTCGTCATCGTCGCGATCCAGGTGATCCGCAGCGACCTCTTCGGCACCAAGGTGAACCCGCGCTCCTCCCGTCGCGGCGCGTCCGCCACGGCGGGCGGCGGCGCTCCCACCCAGGCCGCGGGTCGCCCCACTCCTCCCCCGGCCGGAGCCGCCACCGCGGCACCCGCGCCCGCGGCGGCGGCCCAGACCCAGCCCGGCAGCGGACGCCGTCGCGGCGCCCCGACCCAGCTGGTCGTGGTCCAGGGCTCGCTGGCCGGCACCACCGTCGCGCTGCAGGGCCAGACCATCACGCTCGGCCGCGCGCACGACTCCACCATCGTGCTGGACGACGACTACGCGTCCTCCCGGCATGCCAGGATCTATCCGGATCAGACTGGGCAGTGGACGGTCGAGGATCTAGGCTCCACCAACGGCACCTATCTGGACCGGCAGCGCCTGACCGCGCCCACCCCGCTCCAGCCGGGCATGCCGATCCGTATCGGCAGGACCGTCATCGAACTGCGGAAGTAGTAGCGCATGAGGGACAGCATCCCGTCCATGACCCAGAGGGGGGCACAGGTCGCATGACCCTGGTGCTGCGCTTCGCCGCCGGCTCCCACAAGGGACTGATCCGGGAGGGGAACGAGGACTCCGGCTACGCCGGGCCGCGGCTGCTGGCCGTGGCCGACGGCATGGGCGGCGCCGCGGCCGGCGAGGTCGCTTCGTCCGAGGTGCTCGGCTCGATCGTCCGGCTGGACGAGGACGTGCCGGGCGCCGACCTGCTGACCCTGCTGGGCGACGCCGTCCAGGGCGCCAACGACCGGCTCCGGCAGATGGTCGAGGAGGACCCGCAGCTCGAAGGCATGGGCTGCACCCTGACCGCCATGCTCTGGACGGGCCAGCGGATGGGCCTGGTGCACGTCGGCGACTCCCGCGCCTACCTGCTGCGCGACGGTTCGCTGGTGCAGATCACCCAGGATCACACCTGGGTGCAGCGCCTGGTCGACGAGGGCCGGATCACGCCCGAGGAGGCCGAGACCCACCCGCAGCGCTCGCTGCTGATGCGGGCGCTGGACGGCCGCGGCCAGGTCGAGCCCGACCTGTCGATCCGCGAGGTCCGGGCCGGCGACCGCTACCTGATCTGCTCCGACGGCCTCTCCGGCCCGGTCAGCCACCAGACCCTCCAGGACACCCTCGGCAGCTTCTACTCGCCCGAGCAGACCGTGCAGGAGCTGATCCAGCTCGCGCTGCGCGGCGGCGGTCCGGACAACATCACCTGCATCGTGGCGGACGTCATCGACGTCGGCGCCACGGACACCATGAGCGGCCAGTTCAACGACGTCCCGGTGGTGGTCGGCGCGGTCGCCGACGCCCCGCCGTCCTCGGCCGCCGCCGACCGCTCGATCGCGGACACCCCGGCCGGCCGCGCGGCGGGCCTCGGCCGCGGCCCGCAGGGCGCCTTCGGCCCGGCCGAGGGCTACCAGGCCGGCTACGACCCCGCGGCGGGCGGCTTCGGCCCCGCCGAGGGCTACGAGGGCGCGTACGGCTACGGCTCCGCCGAGCCCTCGGTCTACGGCACCGAGGACTTCGACGAGGAGCCGCCCCGCAAGCGCAAGCGCAAGGGCCTGACGATCTCGGTGGCCGTCCTGGTCACGCTCGGCCTGCTCGGCGGCGCCGGCTACTTCGGCTACCAGTGGACCCAGGACCAGTACTACGTCGGCGAGGACGGCGACCACGTCGCGGTCTACCAGGGCATCAACCAGAACCTGGCCGGCCTGAGCCTCTCCTCGGTGCGCGACTCGTACAGCGGCATCCAGCTCAAGTGGCTGCCGCAGGACCAGCGCGTCCACGTGAACAAGACGATCTCGGTCAGCAGCCTGAAGGACGCCCAGTCGACCGTCCAGGAGCTCGACGGCTGGGTGCAGCTCTGCCAGAAGGCCGCCAAGGCGACGGCCCCGGCGACGCCGGCCACCCAGGCGACGCAGGCGACGCAGGCCAGCCACGCCGCGTTCCTGACGACCACGCCCACCCCGATCGAGAAGAACCGCGGCCCGGCCGCGGCGGCGCCGAGCGGAGCCCCCTCGACCACGCCCACCCCGACCGCACCGGCACCGACCGCACCGAGCACGGCCGCCCCGACGCCGAACGCCACTCCTCCGGTGGCCGGCGCCCAGGGCGACCCGAGCCAGTTGACCGAAGACGAACTCAGCCGGGCCAACGCCTGCCCGAAGCAGTGACGTCCGTGATCCGACATAGGACCGCCCCGCGCGGGCTTGCCGGCCGTCAGGGAGCGGTCACCACGTGAGCAGCTACGACCTGAGCGAAGACACCGGCCGGTCCGGTCGGCGCCGGGCAACGGCCGAACGAGCCGTCCCGCGCCGACGGGCCAACACCACCATCTCCCCGCAGGAGGCCCCGAACCGGCGCAACACCGAGCTGGCCCTGCTGCTCTTCGCGGTGCTGGTGCCGGTCCTCGCGTACGCCAACGTCGGCCTCGCGATGGACTCCAAGCTGCCCGCGGGCATGCTCGGCTACGGGCTCGGCATGGGCGCCCTGGCGCTGGTCGCGCACCTGCTGGTGCGCCGCTTCGCGCCGTACGCGGACCCGCTGATGCTGCCGATCGCCACCCTGCTGAACGGGCTCGGGGTGGTGATGATCTGGCGGCTGGACAAGGCGGGCAAGCTGCTCCGGGGCAACTACCCCGCGGCCGAGAACCAGTTGATGTGGTCGGGCCTCGGGATCGCCGGGTTCATCGCGGTGATGGTCCTCCTGAAGGACCACCGGGTGCTCCAGCGCTACACCTACATCTCGATGGTGGTGGCCCTGGTCCTGCTCGCCGCGCCGGCCTTCTTCCCGTCCCGGGAGGAGGACTTCGGCGCCAAGATCTGGATCCGGATGGGCAGCTTCTCCATCCAGCCCGGCGAGTTCGCCAAGATCATCCTGACGGTGTTCTTCGCCGGCTACCTGATGGTCAAGCGGGACGCCCTGGCCCTGGCCAGCCGCCGGTTCATGGGCCTCTACCTGCCGCGCGGCCGCGACCTCGGCCCGATCGTCGTGATCTGGCTGCTCAGCCTGCTGATCCTGATCTTCGAGAACGACCTGGGCACGTCCTTCCTGTTCTTCGGCCTGTTCGTGGTGATGCTCTACGTCGCCACCGAGCGGACCAGCTGGATCCTGTTCGGCCTGCTGATGTCGATCGGCGGCGCGGTCGCGGTCGCCTCGACCGCCGACCACGTGAAGGTCCGCATCAACGCCTGGCTCGACCCGATGGCCGCCTTCGCGCCGCACCCGCCGAAGGGCGCGACCGAGCAGATCGGCCAGTCGCTGATGGCGCTCGGCTCCGGCGGGGTCACCGGCTCCGGCCTCGGCCAGGGCCGGTCCTGGCTGATCGCCTTCGCCGCCAAGAGCGACTTCATCCTGGGCTCCTTCGGCGAGGAGCTCGGGCTCACCGGCCTGATGGCGATCTTCCTGCTGTACGCGCTGCTGGTCCAGCGCGGCCTGCGCACCGCGATAGCCGCCCGCGACCCCTTCGGCAAGCTGTTCGCGGTCGGCCTCTCCTCGGCGATGGCGATCCAGGTGTTCGTCGTGGCCGGCGGTGTGACCGGGCTGATCCCGCTGACCGGTATGACCATGCCGTTCCTCGCCCAGGGCGGTTCGTCCGTGGTCGCCAACTGGGCACTGGTGGCGATCCTGCTGAAGATCAGCGACAGCGCCCGCCGCCCCGGGGCCGAACCGGCCCCGGCCACCGAGGGCCAGGGAGGACCCGCCCGATGAACAAGCCGATCCGACGGGTCTCGATCTTCTGCCTCGTGCTGATCCTGGCCCTGATGGTGCGCACCAACTGGGTGCAGGGCGTCCAGGCCGACTCCTGGGCGAACAACAAGAACAACAAGCGCCAGCTGTACGACCGCTACGCCCACCCGCGCGGCAACATCATCGTCAGCGGCCAGCCGGTCACGAAGTCCGACTTCGTCAACGGCCTGCGCTACAAGTACAAGCGCTCCTGGGTCGACGGCCAGATGTACGCCCCGGTGACCGGCTACTCCTCCCAGGTCTTCGGCTCCAGCCAGCTGGAGAACCTGGAGGAGGGCATCCTCTCCGGCACCGACGACCGGCTGTTCTTCCGCAACACCCTGGACATGCTGACCGGCGAGCAGAAGCGCGGCGGCGACGTCGTCACCACCATCGACGCCAAGGTGCAGAAGGCCGCCTTCGACGGCCTGGGCGGCAAGAAGGGCGCGGCGGTCGCGATCGACCCGAAGACCGGCGCGATCCTGGCGCTGGTCTCCACCCCGTCCTACGACCCGGGCGCCTTCTCCGGCAGCGACTCGGCCGACTCCAAGGCCTGGACCGACCTCAACGCGGACCCGAACAAGCCGATGCTCAACCGGGCGCTGAAGGAGACCTATCCGCCCGGCTCGACCTTCAAGCTGGTCACCGCGACCGCGGCGTTCGAGAACGGCCTCTACCAGAACGTCGACGACGCCACGTCGACCCCGGAGCCGTACACCCTGCCCAACACCAACACGCAGCTGAAGAACGAGAGCCCGTACGAGCGCTGCGAGAACGCCACCGTGAAGTCCGGGATGGACCAGTCCTGCAACACGGTGTTCGCCAAGATGGGCGCGGACCTCGGCAAGGAGAAGATGCGGGCGCAGGCCGAGAAGTTCGGCTTCAACAGCACCGTCGACACCCCGGTCCGCTCCGAGAAGAGCATCTTCCCGGACAGCCCCAGCCTGGACGGCACCGCGCAGGACTCGATCGGCCAGCACGACACCCGCGCCACCCCGCTGCAGATGGCCATGGTCTCCGCCGCGATCGCCAACAACGGCAGCCTGATGCAGCCGTACCTGGTCGACCAGGAGCGCTCGGCCTCGCTGACCACCATCTCCAAGCACACCGAGAAGCAGTTCTCCCAGGCGATGAGCCCGACCACCGCGGCGAAGATGCAGGACCTGATGGTCTCGGTGGTCGAGAACGGCACCGGCACCAACGCCAAGATCCCCGGGATCCAGGTCGGCGGCAAGACCGGCACCGCGCAGCACGGCGAGGACAACGCCGGACTGCCCTTCGCCTGGTTCACCTCCTGGGCCAAGGCCTCGGACGGCCGGTCGGTCGCGGTCGCGGTGGTCGTCGAGGACGGCTCCCAGAACCGTGACGGCATCAGCGGCGGCCGGCTCGCGGCCCCGATTGCCAAGGCGGTGATGCAGGCCGCACTCGGCAAGTAAGGAGCCGGTCCGGAGTGAGGGGAATGTCACGATCGAAACCCCGGTCCGGATACCGGTCTGATATCGGCCGACGGCTGACTCCGGTCCGATGGGGTGCGACCGGTAGCGTATCCGCCAGCAGCGGGTGTGCCCGTTGCCGCCCGCGAGGCACCGCACGGCCCGGCCGGAGAACCGGTCGCGGACCGCGCGGCGTCACCCAGAGCGTGCGGGGACACCTACGTCACAACCTCACCGGCGGGTGAGGGAGAGGGTCGGAACTATGGAAGAGCCTCGTCGCCTAGGCGGCAGGTACGAGCTGGGCGGCGTCCTCGGACGCGGCGGCATGGCCGAGGTCTACCTCGCCCATGACACCCGGCTCGGCCGTTCCGTCGCCGTGAAGACGCTCCGGGCCGACATGGCCCGGGATCCGTCGTTCCAGGCCCGCTTCCGCCGTGAGGCGCAGTCGGCGGCGTCCCTGAACCACCCCGCGATCGTCGCCGTGTACGACACGGGCGAGGACTACATCGACGGCATCTCCATCCCGTACATCGTGATGGAGTACGTCGAGGGGTCGACCCTGCGCGAGCTGCTGCACTCCGGCCGCCGGCTGCTGCCGGAGCGCGCGCTGGAGATGACCATCGGCATCCTCCAGGCCCTGGAGTACTCGCACCGGGCCGGCATCGTGCACCGCGACATCAAGCCCGCCAACGTGATGCTGACCCGGCAGGGCAACGTCAAGGTGATGGACTTCGGCATCGCCCGTGCGATGGGTGACGCCGGGATGACGATGACGCAGACCTCGGCCGTCATCGGCACCGCCCAGTACCTCTCCCCCGAGCAGGCCAAGGGCGAGCAGGTCGACGCCCGCTCCGACCTCTACTCCACTGGCTGCCTGCTCTACGAGCTGCTGACCGTCCGCCCGCCGTTCGTCGGCGACTCGCCGGTCGCGGTGGCCTACCAGCACGTCCGGGAGGAGCCGCAGCCGCCGTCGGTCTTCGATCCCGAGGTGCGGCCCGAGATCGACGCGATCGTGCTGAAGGCGCTCGCCAAGGAGCGGGACTACCGCTACCAGAGCGCCGACGAGATGCGCGACGACATCGAGCGCTTCCTCGACGGCCTGCCGGTGGCCGCCGCCCAGCAGGCCGCCTACGGCATGGGCGCGGCCGGCTACGGCTACGACCAGAACGGTTACCCGCAGCCGCACGACCCGTACGGCCAGACCAACGTGCTGCCGCAGCAGCCCGGCGGCGGCCCGACCACCGTCCTGCCGCAGGCCTCCGGGCAGCCCGGCTACGGGCAGCAGGGCGGCTACCCGGACGACGGCTACGGCCAGACCTACGCCGGCGCGGGCGGCAACGACGGCTACGACGACGGCCAGGGCCGCGGCGGCCGGCGCGGCGACCAGCCGAAGAAGAGCAACACCTCCTGGATCGTGCTGGCGGTGGCCGCCGTGCTGGTCCTGGTCGGCACCTTCTTCGTGGCCCAGGCGATGTTCAGCGACAAGGGCGCCAAGGATGCCGCGAAGATCGCGGCGCCGAACCTGGTCGGCAAGAGCCTGGCCGACGCCAAGACGGCCGCCGCCGCGGCCGGAGCCAAGCTGGTGGTGACCGAGGGCGACAAGATCGCCTGCCCGGACGCCGCCGTCAAGAAGGACCAGGTCTGCACCCAGACCCCGACGCCCGGCACCCAGGTGGCCGAGACCGCGACCATCACGGTGCAGGTCTCCTCCGGCCCGGCGAAGGCGACCGTGCCGCCCGTGGTCGGCAAGACCAAGGACCAGGCGCTGCAGGCCCTGGCCGCGGCCGGCTTCACCAACGTCGGCGCCCCCGAGTACAAGGACGACGACACCGCCGCGCAGGACACCGTCACCGCCCAGGACCCGCCGGCCGGTGGGAGCGCCGACCCGACCGCCCCGATCAAGCTGACGGTCTCGCAGGGCAAGAGCAAGATCAACGTCCCGAACGTGGTCGGTGCCCAGAAGGACGACGCGCAGAACCAGCTGCAGACCGCGGGATTCCAGGTCGACGCCTCGAAGACCACGCCGACCAACGACCCGACCAAGGTCAACACCGTCGCCTCGCAGTCGGTCCAGCCCAACACCAAGGTCCCGGCCAACACCAAGATCGCGCTGACGATCTTCAAGGCCCCGGACAAGTCGCAGGTCCCGCCGCTGCAGAACCAGAAGCTGTCGGACGCCATCGCCCAGCTCGCGAAGGTCAACCTCGGCTACACCGTGGTCAGCGGCCCGTCGGACCCGAACGCGATCGTCCAGATGAGCAACCCGGGCGCCGGCACCATGCTCGACCCGAACACCCAGGTCCAGCTCTTCACGAAGCCGGCCGATCCGGCCAAAGGGGGCGACCCCACCACCCCACCCGCCAAAGGAGACCACTAGGCCTCCGATCTTCCCCTGGTTCGGCTGAACCGGGGAGCCGGAGCCCGGTAGCACCGGACAGCGAAGCCAGAGGGCCCGCCGCAGCGCATGCGGCGGGCCCTCGGGCGTTCCCGCTCCTCCTCCCGCCCTCCTGCACGCCGGGCGGTCCGGACGAACCGTCAGGCGGCCTCAGGAGTGCCGCAGCTCCGGCGGCGGGGTGCGCTTGGCGTCCATGTCGTCCACCCGCACCAGGCTCCCCCAGACCGCCATCCGGTACCGCGAGGTGTAGACCGGCGTGCAGGTGGTCAGGGTGATGTAGCGGCCGGGGGCGGTGTAGCCGGAACTCACCGGGACGGGCGCCACGATGCCGGTGTCGAACTTGGAGGTCTCCGGCAGGGTGTTGTCGACCTTGTAGACGTACCACTTGTCCTTGGTCTCGACGACGACCGCGTCGCCCCGGTGGACGGCGTCCAGGTCGTGGAACTTGGCGCCGTGGCCGTCCCGGTGGGCGGCCAGCGCGAAGTTGCCGGCCTGGTCCCAGGGCATCGCGGCCTTGTAGGGCTGCTCGTAGACGCCCGCCACGCCCTCGTCCAGGACCTCGGTGGAGGTGCCCATCCGGATCAGCACCTGGAAGTCCCTGCCCATCGCCGGGACGTGCAGGAAGCCGACGTCGTCCCCGACCGCGAACTGCGTCGCCGCGGGCGGGGCGCCGGGGGCGGGAGCGGGGACGGGGGCGGGGGTGCCGCCGGGGGCGGCCGAGGGGGCCGCCGTCGCGGTCGGGCCCGCGGCCCAGGAGCTGCGCAGCCGGTCGGAGGCCTCCGACGCCGCGCGGTCGGCCTGCACGTTGGTCCACCACAGCGAGTAGGTCACGAACAGGCCGAGCACCAGGCCCAGGGTGATCAGCAGCTCGCCGAACACCCCGAGCGCGGCCAGCGCCCGGCTCCGCCCCCGCCCGGTCGCCCGCCCGGTCGGGGGGAAGGCGTCCTGCCCCGGTTCGGTCGACCGGGCGGTCTCGTCGTCCTGCATGTGCGGTGGTCCCCCTCCGGGCCGGGCGTCCGGGCGGCTACCCGCCCGTGATCGCGGCCGGCTTGCCTTGGCTGCGCGGCCGTTCCTCGATCATCTTCCCAAAGACGATGAGACGGAACTTGGAGGTGAACTCGGGGGTGCAGGTGGTCAACGTGATGTAGCGGCCGGGGCCGGTGTAACCGGAGCCGTTCGGCACCGGCTTGATCACGCTCACGTTGCTGGGGGACGTCTCCGGGATGCCCCCGGTGATCTCGTAGGTGTAGTACCCGGCGGCGGTCTCCACCACGACCTTGTCGCCCTTGGAGAGCTGGTTGATGTACCGGAACGGCTCGCCGTGGGTGTTGCGGTGGGCGGCCAGCGCGAAGTTGCCCGCCTTGTCGCCCGGCATCGCGGTGCCGGTGTAGTGGCCGACCAGGCCCTTGTCGAGCACCGCCGACTTGGAGGTGCCCTCGGCGATCGGGAACTTCAGCCCCAGCTTGGGCAGGTAGACGATGGCGAAGCCCTTGCCCGGCTCGAACACCTCGGGCTTGTTCGGGTCCGGAGCCGGCTGCCCCGGCTGGGCGGGCGCCTGGGCCGCGTCGAACTGCTGCTCCAGCTGGTCGCGGGCGCCGGAAGCGGCCGCGTCGGCCTGCACGTTGGTCCACCAGAGCTGGTAGGCGACGAACAGCAGCATCACCAGGCCGAGCGTTATGCACAGTTCGCCGACGGCCCGGGCGGTCACGACGAGCGCGGACTCCTTGGGGCGCGCCCGTCCCGCGGACCGGCCCCTCGCCCGCCGACGCCCGTTGCCCGACCGGATCGCCGTACGGCCCTGGGCGGCCCGGCGGCGCTCGGCCCGGCCGCCGGTCGGCGGGGCCGGCTCGGTTGCCGACGCCCCGGCCCCGACGGGCAGCCGCAGCTGGAGGGTCTGGTCGGGCAGCCAGGGGTACTCGGGCCCGCCCTCAAGGGGCTCCTCGGCCTGCTCGTACACGCCCCAGGCGTCCTCGTCCCCGGTCCGGACCGGGGACTCCTGCGGGTACGGGGCGGCGCCGGCAGCGCCGTACTGCGGGCTCGCGTACGGCTGGGCGCCGTCGAACTGCCGCGCGCCGCCGTACGGGTCCGCCTCCGGCTGGTAACGCCCCTCCGGACGCAGCGTGGTCACGCCGCTCAGCCCCGGCCGATCACCGGGGCGAGCCCGGCCGACCGGTCCACGGCCTGCGGGAAGCCGCACTCCGCGAGCCAGTTGGCGAGCATCCGGTGCCCGCCCTCGGTGAGTACAGACTCGGGGTGGAACTGCACGCCCTCGACCGGCAGTTCACGGTGCCTCAGGCCCATGATCACACCGCTCTCGGTCCGCGCGGTGACCACCAACTCCTCCGGCACGGTGGACGGTTCGACCGCGAGCGAGTGGTAGCGGGTCGCGGTCAGCGGCGAGGGCAGGCCCTCGAACACCCCGCCGTCCTCGTGCTCGACCGGCGAGGTCTTGCCGTGCAGCAGCTCCGGCGCCCGGCCGACCACCGCACCGTACGCGACCGCGAGCGACTGCAGGCCCAGGCAGACCCCGAACACCGGCAGCCCGATCCGCGCGCAGTGGTGCACCATCTCGATGCAGACCCCGGCCTCCTCCGGCGCGCCGGGCCCGGGGGAGAGCAGCACCCCGTCGAAGCCCTCCTCGCCCGAGCGGCGGACGGCGTGCTCGACGCTGACCTCGTCGTTGCGCACCACCTCGCAGGTGGCGCCCAACTGGTACAGGTACTGCACCAGGTTGAAGACGAAGCTGTCGTAGTTGTCCACCACCAGGATGCGGGGCGGGTTCGACTGGGTGGTCATGCGCGCGTGGTCTCCGTGGGATGCGGTGCTGGATGGAAGTGCCGGGCCGCCGGCTCAGCCGGCCGCGGCGCCGGCGCCGCCGTCCACTGTGACGTCACCGAAGGGGAGCAACGGTTCCGCCCACGGGAAGACGTAGGTGAAGAGCAGGTAGACGATCCCCAGGACGAGGAGCAGCGAAATGACGGCCTTGACCAGGATGTTCCCCGGGAGGTGACGCCAGATGAAGCCGTACATGGTGCTCCCTCGTCGTAGCAGACTGGGTCAAGAGTAGACCCGCCTCCCACGGCCGCGAGGCCGGTCCGCTACTGCTGCCCGCCCGCCGACCGCAGCTCGGTGGTGCCGGAGTACCCCGGCAGGGTGAGGTCCCCGCTCTCCTGGACCTTCCAGCCCAGCCCGTACGCCTGGACGTACTGCAGGTAGTTGCGGATCGTCGGGTCCGCGTCGACGGCCGAGCGCAGCGCGTCGGTCCTCCCCACCGCCTTGACCACGTACGGCGGGGAGTAGACCCGGCCCTGGAGCAGCAGGGTGTTGCCGACGCAGCGGACGGCGCTGGTGGAGATCAGCCGCTGGTCCATCACCTGCACGCCCTCCGCGCCGCCCCGCCACAGCGCGTTGACCACCGCCTGGATGTCCTGCTGGTGGATGACCAGGTCGTTGACGCCGGGCTCGGGGACGCCGGGGATGCGCGCGGTGGCGTTCGGCGGGGCGTCGTTGAGGGTGACGGTCAGGCCGCCGCCCTGCAGCGGCTCCAGGGCGGCGCCGAGCCGCAGGCCGTCCAGCTGCGCCGCGTCGGCGGGGCTGTGGCCCTGCTGCTCGGTGAGGTCCTGGGCGCGGGCCTGGAGGTCGGCGAGCTGGGACTGCGCCTGCTGGTTCTGCGCGCTGCGCTGGCGGACCACGTCGCCGAGGCTCAGCAGCGAGTTGTCCGTCCGCAGGTCGGTGCCGCGGGCGGTCTGCGCGCTGATGTAGAAGAGCAGCCCGGCGAGCGCGAAGACGGCGCAGGTCAGGGCATGTCCGACAATTCGGGTACCGGAGCGGCGGGTACGGACCGCCTCAGGGGGAATCGACAAATTAGTCACCGTACCCTTATCTCCTCAAGACCCGCCGAGCCACTACGCTAACGGACGCCGGTGGCATGTGCGGAGCGGTCCTCAGAGCGTCCTCACTGCCGACCGCAGACACCCGACCCACCCGCTGCACCTCTGCGCGGTCTCACAGCGCATCGACAGGAGAACCCCTCGTGCCGAAGTCTCGACTCCGCAAGAAGTCCGACTACACCCCGCCGACGACGACGGCCACGGTGAAGATCAGCTCGGGCCGCGGCTGGGTCGCGCCGCTGATGCTGGCACTGTTCCTGATCGGCCTGGTGTGGATCGTCACCTACTACGTGACCAGCGGCAACTACCCGGTCGAGAGCTGGCGGAACTGGAACATCCTGGTGGGCTTCGGCTTCATCGCCGCGGGGTTCGGCGTCTCCACCCAGTGGAAGTGACGACCCGCTCGTCCTGAGGCCCGGAACCGGGCCGCTCCCCGCCGCTCCGGATCGCTCGTCCCGGGGCGGCGGTCAGGCGTGCCCCGACATCGACGGGAACCCGGTCGGTTATCCCCACCATCGGACTGTCGGGCTTATCCACATGGTTATCCACACTGGGGAAAAGTCCCCCCAGCCTGTGGATAACTTTCCTGCCCGGAGCCGTCCACAGCTGTGCACAACTTCCCGGAAACAGGAGAACCGCACAGCAGGACACGCGTAGAACAACAGTCCACAGCCGGGGCGGCGCACAGCCTGTGCACAACCCCGCACCCGCTGTGGACAAACGCCCGGGCAGTGGGACGCCGTGACGCCCGGCCCTCAGGCGCCGTAGAGGGACATCCCGATCAGCAGCATCGCCGCCTCCACGGCCAGGGCCCCCGCCACCGCCAGCCCCTGGAACGGCCCCCGGCGCTCGCGCGGGGCGTACATCAGGCCGGCCGCGGTCAGCGCGCCCAGCACCAGGCCGCCCAGGTGCGCCCGCCAGTCGATGCCCGGGCGCGAGAAGGTGACGACCAGGTTGAAGACCAGGAACGCCACCGCCGGGCCCAGCGGGCCCTTGTTGCGCAGCTGCAGCACGATCGTGGCGCCGATCAGCCCGAAGATCGCCCCGGAGGCCCCCACCGAGTTCATCCAGTCCCCGGCGACCAGGAAGGCGAAGGTGCTGCCGCCCAGGGCGGAGACGAGGTAGAGGGCCAGGAAGCGGAGCCGGCCGAGCGCCTCCTCCAGCGGCGGGCCGAGCCAGAGCAGCACCAGCATGTTCAGCCCGATGTGCCACCACTCCAGGTGCAGGAAGGTGGCGGTCAGCAGCCGGTACCACTGGTCCGGGCCGTCCGCGATGCCGGCCGGGCCGCCGAGGATGTCCCGGCCCGCGCTGAACAGCGACCAGGTCTGGCCCAGCCGCGGGGTGAGCACGTAGGCCGCCAGCAGCCAGACCACCACGTTGACCCCGACCAGCACCCGGGTGACCAGCCCGCCGTCGGCCGCGAGCGCCCCACCGAACCGGGTGGTCGCCCGCCGGTTCCCGGCGTGCCCCTGGCTGACGCACTCGGGGCACTGGAAGCCCACCGCGGCGGTCACCATGCACTCCGGGCAGATCGGCCGCTCGCAGCGGGTGCAGGAGACCCCGGTGGCCGTCCCTGGATGGCGGTAGCAGCCGGGCAGTCCGCCCTCCGGGGACGGATCGGCCGACGACCGCGGCTCGTCCGGGAGCATCAGCGGGTCCCCTTCCCGTACGCGACCTCCGAAACAGCCAGCCTACTGCCGCACCCCCGCCCCACGGCCCGCTCCCCCACATCCCGCCACCCTCGCGTGCCCCGCCACGCCCACCACCACCCCGACGCCCCGCACCACCCCGCGTACGGCCCATCCCGAGGTGCCGTCGGACAAATCTGCATGCATGATCAGCATTCAGGTGGATAGGTGCATAAAGGACGCCACCCAGGAGGAGAGACTCGTGAGCTTTTCGGACTCAGCCCGTGAGACGGCCACCAGGACCCGGGACACCGCCGCACAGTTCGCGGACGGCGCCAAGCAGCGCATCGGCCCCGCCTTGGACGCCGTCGGGCCGATGGCCGCCCAGGCCGCCCACAACCTCCGCGTCCAGTACGACAAGCACCTCGCCCCACAGTTCGGCCACGCCTTCGCCAGCCTGCCGCCGGAGGCCCAGCAGAACGCCCTGAAGGCCCTCCACCGGGCCCAGGAGGCCGCTCTGGCGGCCCGCCTCTCCGCCGCCCGCGCCGCGGACCAGGCCCGCACCACCGTCGGCCCCAGGGTGGCCCAGGCGGTCGGCGACGCCCGCGCCGTGGTCGTCCCGGTCGCCCAGGAGGCCCAGTACCGGGGCGCCGCCGCGCTGACCGCCCTGCAGGGCCACGTCAGCTCGGCCGAGATCAGCGAACTGGCCGCCCGGAACGCCCGGAAGGAACGGTGCCGCGGCTGGACCACCGGCCTCACCGTGGCCGGCCTGCTGGCGATCGGCAGCGGCCTGGTGGCCTGGCAGTGGTGGCGCCGACACAGCAACCCGGAGTGGCTGGTCGAGCCCCCGGCCACGCAGGAACCCCGGCCGGCCGGCGCGCACGCCGCCACCGCCCCGGTGAACGGCGCCGGCCCCGAGGGCGGGACCGCCGAGCCCGGCAAGCCCACCGACGACGGGGGCCCCGCGGCGGACTGACCGTGCGGAGGACGCGGAGAGGCCCGCGAACGCCGATCGGCCGCTGACCGGAATCCGGTCAGCGGCCGATCGGCTACTGCTGTGAACTGTGGAGCATAGGAGACTCGAACTCCTGACATCTGCCTTGCAAAGGCAGCGCTCTACCAACTGAGCTAATGCCCCTCGACGGCATCGCGCGTGCCGACGGGCACTAGCGTACCGGGTCCCGGCGCGTTTCCCAGCGCCGTCCCCCGAAGGGAACCGGCCGGTCCGGTCGGTCGACCGGGCCGGCCGGCCCGGGAGGCGCGGGTGGGCGCCCCCGAAGATCGTCGATCGTCAGATCGCCCGGGGTCAGCGACCGGCCGGAACCGGGTCGGTGGCCTCGGTCCACAGGTCCTGCTCGGCGCGGTCCGCCTGGACCTGACGGTAGACAAAGAAGCCGCCGAGGGCGACCAGGGCGACCAGGAGAAGCTTCTTCACCGCGGGACCTCGTCCTTCTTGCGTTGGTGGACTCAAGAGCCGGATCCGGCCGGACTGACCGGGCCGACGAGTCCAGATGTGTTTCGAGCGCAAACGGGCGGCCGGGTGCCAGACTGCCCTTGCGGCCGATGATACACACCGGTGTCCCAATCGTGACCAGCCACCGGTGCGGCCAACCCGGCGGTCCGGTCCGAGGATTGACGCAGCACCTCCTGCCGGGTGCTCCACCCGCGCACGGCCGGCCCCGGAATCCCAGGCCGGGCCCGGTCCGCCGGGCCTTCCGACCGGAGCACCACGACCACCGCGCCGGGCGGACGGTTCCCGGGATCCGCAGCCCGGGAACGTCGAAGGCCCCGGAGTGGATCACTCCGGGGCCTTCGGGGAGGTGGGCCTAACAGGACTTGAACCTGTGGCCTCTTCCTTATCAGGGAAGCGCTCTAACCGTCTGAGCTATAGGCCCTCGCCGAACAGAGAGCGTACCCGAATCCGCCCGATCCGCGAAAACGTCGAAGGCCCCGGAGTGGATCACTCCGGGGCCTTCGCGGTGGTGGGCCTAACAGGACTTGAACCTGTGGCCTCTTCCTTATCAGGGAAGCGCTCTAACCGTCTGAGCTATAGGCCCTCGCCGCACTGAAAGATTAGCGGACCGACGGCCGATCTCCCAAATCCGGGCCGGCCGGACCTGCGGCGGGGACGCCGACGGCCGGCTGCGGCGTACCGGCGGCGGGGCGCAGCAGCCACTCCTCGCGGGTCGGCGGGAGGCCCGCCGCGCCCTCCTCGGTGCTGCGGACGGCGAGGACCTGGTTGATCCCGATCCGGTTCTGCTCGAAGGCGAGCGCGGAGGCCGCCATGTACAGCCGCCAGACCCGGGCGCGGCCACGGCCGACCAGCCGGACCGCCTCCGTCCAGTGCGCTTCGAGGTTGGCCACCCACTCGCGCAGGGTCAGCCCGTAGTGCTCGCGCAGCGACTCGACGTCGCGGACCTCGAAGCCGGCCTCCTCCAGCCGGGCCACGGTGGAACCGACGGGGGAGAGCTCGCCGTCGGGGAAGACGTAGCGGTCGATGAAGGGACTGGCGTGGTACCGCTCACCGGGGTGGTTCGGGCGGCGGGCGATCTGGTGGTTGAGCAGCCGGCCGCCGGGGGCCAGCAGGCGGTACAGGCCCTCGGCGTAGACCCGGTACTGCTCGGAGCCGACGTGCTCGGCCATCCCGACGCTGGAGATCGCGTCGAACGGCCCGTCGGCGGTCTCCCGGTAGTCCTGGAGCCGGATCTCGACCCGGGCGGCCAGGCCGGCCTCCTCGACCCGTGTGCGGGCCAGCGCGACCTGTTCCGCGGAGATGGAGACGCCCACCGCGGTGACGCCGTACCGCCGGGCCGCGTGCAGCAGCAGCGACCCCCAGCCGCAGCCGACGTCCAGCAGCCGCATCCCGGGCCGCAGGCCGAGCTTGCGGCAGATCAGGTCGAGTTTGGCCTCCTGGGCCGCCTCCAGGCTCTTCGCCCCCGGCGTCCAGTAGGCGCACGAGTAGACCATCGACGGGCCCAGCACGAGGCCGTAGAAGTCGTTCCCGACGTCGTAGTGGTGGCTGATGGCCGCGCGGTCCCGGCTGCGGCTGTGCAGCCGCCCCGCGGCCTTCCTGACCTCTTCCCGGGGCGGCGCGGGCTCGGGGCCGAGCGCCCCGGCCCGCAGGGCGGCCGCGAGGACGCGGCGGCCCTTGGCGCCGAGGACGTCGCCGGGCCCGAGGTCGAGGGTGCGGATCTCCGGCCGCTCGGCGAACCGGCCGACCACCGAGAGCACGTCGTAGAGGTCGCTGCCGGGGCCGACCTCCAGGTCCCCCGCGACGTAGGACCGGGCCAGCCCCAGCTCGCCCGGCTGCCAGAGCAGGCGACGCAGTGCCCGGCGGTTGCGCAGGACCACGGTGGGCGCTCCCGGCGGCCCGGCGACGCTGCCGTCCCAGGCCTGCACCCGCAGCGGTACCGGAACCCCCAGCAGCCCGTCCAGGGCCTCGACCAGTTGACCTGCGAGCTTCGCCACCGCGCGCCTCCGTCCAGTCGTCCTGCTGAACCTCACCTGGCCCGGTCGGGCGGACCGGGGGCGGCCTGCGGCACTCCCAGGCGCGGAACGGGCGGCACCCAGCTAATCCCACGGCGGCCGACCGGCTTCCGGACGGCACGCCGCGGGGAGCCGGCTGTCACCCGAATGCCGACGGGCCCCACCGACCTGAACAGTCGGTGGGGCCCGTACATTCCGTCCGTGGACGGGGAGCTGAGCGCGGGTCAGGATCCGGCCCGGGGTCAGTCCTCCTCGGCCAGGGTCAGCTCGACGCCGCCGGTGAAGCCGGCCGCCGCGTTGTAGATGAACGCGGACAGGGTGGACAGCGCGGTCAGCAGGACGACGTCGACCACGGCGATCAGCGTGGTGAAGGTCATCACCTTGCCGAAGCCGACGTAGTCCATCAGGTTCACGCCGCCGCTGCTGTCGGAGCCGGTGACGTCCTTGAGGGTCTTGCTCAGCGAGTCGAAGACGCCGAGCGAGTCCAGCGTCATCCACAGCACCGCCGAGGCCACGATGATGATGATGCCGACGGCCAGCGACAGCAGGAAGCTGACCTTCATCACCGACCACGGGTCGACCTTGGTCACCCGCAGCCGGGCCTTGCGGGTCCGGCCGAGGCCCGGTCCGGCGGCCGCGGCCGCGGGCGCCCCGGCGGGGCGGCGCGCCGCCCCGGGGACGGGGGTGCCGCCGGCCGGGGTGTTGCCGGAGGTCCGGGTGCCCCGGGCCGGGGTCGGCTGCCCCTTGGCGTACGTGGTCGGCTGGGAGAAGCCCCCCGAGCCGGGCGCCGGGCTCCCCGACGCCGGGGGTGTCTGGCCGCCGACCGGCGGCATCAGCGAGGTGGACGCGGTCGAGTGCTCGGTCGGCGGCTGCGGCACACCGTACGAACCCCCGCCCTGCGCGCCCGGACGGCCGCCGGAGGTCCCTCCCGCAGCACCCGTGGCTCCACTCACCTGGTCCTCCCGCACTTCCACCAGGACGGCGCGGCCGCCCTGCTTCGTCACTCGTCATCCAGCGCCCGGCGGGATTGCCCGGAACTGGTCGGCGTCCGGTGTCGCCGCGCCCTCTGTGTATGGACGCGGCGACACCGGTCTGCGGTTTCGGGTCAGGCCTCGACGTCTCCGCCGACCGCCGTCTCCGCACCCTCGGCCGTCTCGGTGGCCTCGGTGGACTCGGTGCCAGCGACCTCGTCCTCCACCGTGTCCTCGTCCTCGGCCTCCGCGTTGCGGGCCATGCCCACAACAGCATCGCGCTTTCCGAGGTTGATCAGTTGGACGCCCATCGTGTCACGTCCGGTTTCACGAACCTCGGAAACCCTCGTACGGATCACCCCACCCGAGAGGGTGATCGCCATGATCTCGTCGGTCTCGTCGACCACGAGTGCGCCGACGAGCGAACCCCGGCCCTCGACGATCTTCGCCGCCTTGGTGCCGTAGCCGCCGCGTCCCTGGACACGGTACTCGTCCACACCGGTGCGCTTGGCGTACCCGCCGTCGGTGGCGGTGAAGACGTAGGTGCCCGCACGGACGACGTTCATCGAGAGCAGCTCGTCGTCCTCCCGGAAGGCCATGCCCTTGACGCCGGAGGTGGCGCGGCCGGTGGGCCGCAGGGCGTCGTCGGTCGCGGTGAAGCGGATCGACTGGGCCTTCTTGGAGACCAGCAGCAGGTCGTCCTCGGAGGAGACCAGCTCGGCGCCGATCAGCTCGTCGTCCCGGCCCTCCTCGTCCTGGCGCAGGTTGATCGCGATCAGGCCGCCGGAGCGCGGGGAGTCGTAGTCCTTCAGCGGGGACTTCTTCACCAGGCCGGCCCGGGTGGCGAGGACCAGGTACGGCTTGTCCTCGTAGGTCCGGACGGCCATCACCTGGGCGATGTGCTCCTCCGGCTGGAACGCCAGCAGGTTGGCGACGTGCTGGCCTCGGGCGTCGCGACCGGCGTCGGGCAGCTCGTAGCCCTTGGCGCGGTAGACCCGGCCCTTGTTCGTGAAGAACAGGATCCAGTTGTGGGTCGTCGTCACGAAGAAGTGGTCGACGATGTCGTCCTGCTTCAGCTGGGCACCGCGCACGCCCTTGCCGCCGCGCTTCTGCGAGCGGTAGAGGTCGGAGCGGGTCCGCTTGACGTAGCCGCCACGGGTGATCGTGACGACGATGTCCTCCTCGGCGATGAGGTCCTCGATGGAGAGGTCGCCGTCGGAGGGGATGAGCATGGAGCGCCGGTCGTCGCCGTACTTCTCGACGATCGCGGTGAGTTCCTCGGAGATGATCTCCCGCTGGCGGGTCGGCGAGGCCAGGATCGCGTTGTACTCGTCGATCTTGCGCTGCAGCTCGTCGTGCTCGTCGGTGATCCGCTGGCGCTCCAGGGCGGCCAGGCGGCGCAGCTGCATCTCCAGGATGGCGTTGGCCTGGAGCTCGTCGATGTCGAGCAGGCTCATCAGGCCGGTGCGGGCGGCGTCGGCGCTCGCCGAGGCCCGGATCAGCGCGATGACCTCGTCGATCGCGTCCAGGGCCTTGAGCAGGGCACGCAGGATGTGGGCGCGCTCCTCGGCCTTGCGCAGCCGGAACCGGGTGCGCCGGACGATGACCTCGACCTGGTGGTTGACCCAGTGCCGGATGAAGGCGTCCAGCGACAGGGTCCGCGGCACGCCGTCGACCAGGGCCAGCATGTTGGCACCGAAGTTGGTCTGCAGCTCGGTGTGCTTGTACAGGTTGTTCAGCACGACCTTGGCGACCGCGTCGCGCTTGAGCACGACCACCAGGCGGGTGCCGGTGCGGGACGAGGACTCGTCGCGGACGTCCGCGATGCCGGCGATCTTGCCGTCCTTGACCAGGTCGGCGATCTTCAGCGCGAGGTTGTCCGGGTTGACCTGGTACGGCAGCTCGGTGATCACCAGGCACTGGCGGCCCTGGATCTCCTCGACCTCGACCACGGCGCGCATGGTGACCGAGCCGCGGCCGGTGCGGTAGTAGTCGTCGATGCCGCGGCGGCCGACGATCAGCGCGCCGGTGGGGAAGTCGGGGCCCTTGATCCGCTCGATCAGGGCCTCCAGCAGCTCCTCGTTGGAGGACTCCGGGTTCTCCAGGTACCAGAGCGCGCCGGAGGCGACCTCGCGGAGGTTGTGCGGCGGGATGTTGGTGGCCATGCCGACCGCGATGCCGGTGGCACCGTTGACCAGCAGGTTGGGGAAGCGCGCGGGCAGGACGGTCGGCTCCTGCGAGCGGCCGTCGTAGTTGGGCGCGAAGTCGACGGTCTCCTCGTCGATGTCGCGCATCATCTCCATGGCCAGCGGCATCATCTTGCACTCGGTGTAGCGCATGGCCGCGGCCGGGTCGTTGCCCGGGGAGCCGAAGTTGCCGTTGCCGTCCACCAGCGGCATCCGCATCGACCACGGCTGGGCCAGGCGGACCACGGTGTCGTAGATCGAGGTGTCACCGTGCGGGTGGTAGTTGCCCATCACGTCGCCGACGACGCGGGCGCACTTGTAGTAGCCCTTCTCGGGGCGGTACCCGCCGTCGTACATCGCGTAGAGCACGCGGCGGTGCACCGGCTTGAGGCCGTCGCGGACCTCGGGCAGCGCACGGCTGACGATCACGCTCATCGCGTAGTCGAGGTACGAGCGCTGCATCTCGGTTTCGAGCTCGACCGGCTCGATCCGCATGGTCACCTGGGCGGTGGCCTCGGCGGCCTCGGGGGTCTCGGGCTGTTCGCCTTCGGGACGGTTGTCGTCGACCACTGGTGGTCAGTTTCCTTTCACGCGGACTGGTACGTGCGGGGCCTGGGGTGCAGGCGTCACACGTCCAGGAAGCGGACGTCCTTGGCGTTGCGCTGGATGAAGGAGCGGCGGGCCTCGACGTCCTCGCCCATCAACACGGAGAACAGCTCGTCGGCGCGGGCGGCGTCCTCCAGGGTGACCTGGAGCAGCAGCCGGTGCTCGGCGTCCATGGTGGTGACCCGGAGCTCCTCGGCGTTCATCTCGCCGAGACCCTTGAAGCGCTGGATCGCGTCGTCCTTGGGGAGCCGGCGCCCGGCCTCCACCCCGGCGGCGATCAGCGCGTCGCGCTCGCGGTCCGAGTAGGCGTACTCGAAGTCGTCCTTGCCCCACTTGATCTTGTACAGCGGCGGCATGGCGAGGTAGACGTACCCGGACTCGACCAGCGGCCGCATGAAGCGGAACAGCAGGGTCAGCAGCAGGGTGCGGATGTGCTGACCGTCGACGTCGGCGTCGGCCATCAGCACGATCTTGTGGTACCGCAGCTTGGACTCGTCGTAGTCCTCCTGGATGCCGCAGCCGAAGGCCGAGATCAGCGCCTGGACCTCGGTGTTCTGCAGCACCTTGTCGATCCGGGCCTTCTCGACGTTCAGGATCTTGCCGCGGATCGGCAAGATGGCCTGGGTGCGCGGGTCGCGGCCCTGCTTGGCCGAGCCGCCGGCGGAGTCACCCTCGACGATGAAGATCTCGCACTCGGACGGGTCCTTGGACTGGCAGTCCGAGAGCTTGCCCGGCAGCGAGGCGGACTCCAGCAGGCCCTTGCGACGGGTCAGGTCGCGGGCCTTGCGGGCGGCGACGCGCGCGGTGGCGGCCTGGATGGACTTGCGGATGATGTCCGCGGCCTCGTTGGGGTTGCGGTCCAGCCAGTCGTTGAGCTGCTCGTGGACGACCTTCTGGACGAAGGTCTTGGCCTCGGTGTTGCCGAGCTTGTCCTTGGTCTGGCCCTCGAACTGCGGCTCGCCGAGCTTGACCGAGATGATCGCGGTCAGACCCTCGCGGATGTCCTCGCCGGAGAGGTTGTCGTCCTTCTCGCGGAGCAGCTTCTTGTCCCGCGCGTAGCGGTTGACCAGGCCGGTCAGCGCGGCGCGGAAGCCCTCCTCGTGGGTACCGCCGCCGTGCGTGTGGATGGTGTTGGCGAAGCTGTAGACACCCTCGGTGTAGGAGGAGTTCCACTGCATCGCGATCTCCACCGAGATCGCCTTGTCCTTGTCCTCCGCCTCGAAGTCGATCACCGAGGGGTGGATGGGCTCGCCCTTGCGGGAGTTCAGGTGCGCGACGAAGTCGGCGATGCCGCCGTCGTACTTGTAGGTGACGGTGAGCGGCTTGCCCTCCTCGTCCACGTGCTCCGGGCGCTCGTCGGTCAGCGAGATCGACAGGCCCTTGTTGAGGAAGGCCATCTCCTGGAAGCGCCGGGAGAGCGTCTCGAAGGAGTAGACGGTGGTCTCGAAGATGTCGCCGTCGGCCCAGAAGGTGACGCTGGTACCGGTGCGGTCGGCCTCCTCGGCGGCCAGCTCGGTGCTCGCCAGGGCGGCGGTCGGGGCGCCCATCTTGTAGTCCTGGGTCCAGCGGCGGCCGTCCCGGAGGATCTCGACGGAGAGCCGGGTGGACAGCGCGTTCACCACGGAGACGCCGACGCCGTGCAGACCGCCGGAGACCGCGTAGCCGCCGCCGCCGAACTTGCCGCCTGCGTGCAGGACGGTGAGGACGACCTCGACGGCCGGCTTCTCCTGACCGGGGACGATGTCCACCGGGATGCCCCGGCCGTTGTCGACGCAGCGCACCGCGCCGTCGGGCAGGATCGTGACGTCGATGTGGGTGGCGTACCCGGCCATCGCCTCGTCGACGGAGTTGTCCACGACCTCCTGCACCAGGTGGTGCAGGCCGCGCTCGCCGGTGGAACCGATGTACATGCCGGGGCGCTTGCGGACGGCGTCGAGGCCTTCCAGCACCTGGATGTTGCTACCGGTGTAGGAAGCCTGGTCGGACTGGTCTGGGGTCTGGCTGGGGTTGCCGGAATCGGCCACGAAGCGCCCTCTCTGGCACAGCACGGGCCGCATTCCCGCCCCGTGCGGGCGAGCGTGCGACCACGGCGTTTCGACTCGGTTGCCACTAGCAACAGTGTTTGGCTCTCAGTCTACCGGTACGACTGACAGAGATGGGCGTTTGGCAGCCCTTGAAGGCAGATACGCCGCCCTGAATCCCCTCTGCACATGTCCCGATACTCGCCCGGGGGCCCCAGAGCGCCTGGGAGGGCTGTCAGGGGTTCCGGAAGATCGCCATCCGATCGGCACCGGGCGGGCGCCGGGCCGGCACCGCGTCGGCACTCGGGCCGACACCGGTCCGGCACCGGTCCGACACCGGTCAGCCCCAGGTGTCGCCCGGCCCCTTGCTCCCCGGAGCGCGCAGCCGGCCGTAGCCGCGGGCGGGCGCCGCCGGGCCCAGCACCTTGATGGTCTTGACCGTGCCGTGGCCCAGCTCGTGGTTCAGACGGGCCACCAACTGCCGCGCCAGCCATCGCAGTTGGGTGGCCCAGGCGGTGGAGTCGCACTGCACGGTGAGCACCGCGGCGGCCTCGTCGTAGGAGGAGGGGTGGCAGTGCGCGGCGATGTCCGGGCCGACGATCTGCGGCCAACGGCCCATCACCCCGCCGACGGCGGCCGAGGACTCCCAGCCGCGCTCGGTCAGCAGCCGGTTCAGCGCCGCGCCCAGCGGGACCGGGTCGCGGCCGTCCGAGCGGGCGCCGCTGCGAAGGCCGTGCCGCTTCGCCTCGCGCTTCTCCCGGACCTGCTCACCGCGCTGGCGGGCCTGGGCACGGGCCGCCCGCAGCGCGGAGCGGGCCAGGTCGGCACCGGTCGGCTCGGGGGTGCCGGGCTTGGGGGTGCCGGGCTTGGGGGTGCCGGGCTTGGGGGAGTGCTCCGCCGACTCGCTCACGGCGATCTCCTTTCCCCAGCCTGTGGACAACGGTCGCGGTCGCGCGCCCGTCGAGCCGTCCAGCCTACGGGAGTACTCGGACGCCGTGGATCGCGGCGGGGTCGGGGGAACGCGACGGGGGTCGTGGAACGGGTGCGCGGTCAGGCGTCGACGCGGCGCACGGCGCCGTCGGAGACCGCGAACCGGGCGCCGGCCAGCGCCTTCGGAACGTCCTCGGCGACCGCAGCGGTCACCAGCACCTGCTCGCCGTCGGCCACCAGCTCGGCCAGCCGGTCCCGGCGGGCGGCGTCCAGCTCGGCGAACACGTCGTCCAGGATCAGCACCGGCTCACCGCCGTCGGCGCGCAGCAGCTCGTACGAGGCCAGCCGCAGCGCCAGCGCGTACGACCAGGACTCGCCGTGGCTGGCGTAGCCCTTGGCGGGCATCGGGCCGAGCTTGAGCACCAGCTCGTCGCGGTGTGGGCCGACCAGGGTGAGGCCGCGTTCGACCTCCTGCTTGCGGACCGCCTGCAGCGCCTGCAGCAGCTGCTCCTCGGCCTGCTCGCGGCTGGTCGGCAGCTCGCCCTCGAAGGAGCTGCGGTACTCCAGGGTGGTCTCGCCGCCGCCGGGGGCCAGCTGCCCGTAGGCGGCCGTCACCAGCGGCTGCAGGGCGGCCACCAGCTGGATCCGGAAGGCCGTCAACTCGGCCCCGGCGCGGGCCAGGTGGCCGTCCCAGACCTCCAGGGTGGACAGGTCCGCGCCCTTGCCGCCGCCCGCCCGGCGGGCCATCGCGGCGGTCTTCAGCAGGGCGTTGCGCTGCTTGAGCACCCGCTCGTAGTCCTGCCGCACGCCGGCCAGCCGGGGCGCGCGGGCGGTCAGCAGCTCGTCCAGGAAACGTCGGCGCTCACCCGGGTCGCCCTTGACCAGGCTGAGGTCCTCGGGGGCGAACAGCACGGTGCGCAGCAGACCCAGCACGTCGCGCGGGCGGACGTTGTCGGAGCGGTTGATCCGGGCGCGGTTGGCCTTGCCCGGGGTGAGCTCCAGTTCGACCAGCGTCGAGCGGCCGCGGTCCACCACCGAGGTGCGGATCACCGCCCGCTCGGTGCCCAGCCGGATCAGCGGGGCGTCGGTGGCGACCCGGTGGCTGCCCAGGGTGGCGACGTAGCCGATCGCCTCGACCAGGTTGGTCTTGCCCTGGCCGTTGGGCCCCACGAAGGCCGTCACGCCCGGGTCGAGGGGAACCTCGGCCCGGGCGTACGACCGGAAGTCGGCGAGCGACAGATGCGCGACGTGCATGGCTGTGGACTGCGCTCGCCTTCTGTGGATGAACCGGGGCCGGGCCCCGGTGGGGACCGGGCCCCGGGGAGAACTACTTCGACTCGACCGCGTGGCCGCCGAACTGGTTGCGCAGCGCGGCGATCATCTTCATCTGCGGCGAGTCGTCCTGGCGGGACGCGAAACGGGCGAACAGCGAGGCGGTGATCGCCGGCAGCGGCACGGCGTGGTCGATCGCGGCCTCGACGGTCCAGCGGCCCTCGCCGGAGTCGGCGGCCCAACCGCGCAGCTTGGCCAGGTGCTCGTCCTCGTCCAGGGCGCGGACGGCCAGGTCCAGCAGCCAGGAGCGAATGACGGTGCCCTCCTGCCAGCTGCGGAAGACCTCGCGCACGTCGGTGACCTCGGGGGCGGCCTCCAGCAGCTCCCAGCCCTCGGCGAAGGCCTGCATCATCGCGTACTCGATGCCGTTGTGGACCATCTTGGCGAAGTGGCCGGCACCCACCGCGCCCGCGTGCACCGAACCGAAGTCGCCCTCGGGCTTGAGCGCGTCGAAGACCGGCTGGACCCGCGCGACGTGCTCGGCGTCGCCGCCGTACATCAGCGCGTAGCCGTTCTCCAGGCCCCAGACGCCGCCGGAGACGCCGCAGTCGACGAAGCCGATGCCCTTGGCGGCCAGCGCCTCGGCGTGCTTGACGTCGTCGGTCCAGCGGGAGTTGCCGCCGTCGACGACCACGTCACCGGGGGAGAGCAGCTCGGCGAGCTCGTCGACGGTCGCCTGGGTGGCGGCGCCGGCCGGGACCATCACCCAGACCACGCGCGGGCCCTGCAGCTTGGTGACGAGTTCCTGCAGGCTCTCGACGTCGGAGATGTCCGGATTGCGGTCGTAGCCGATGACGGTGTGGCCGGCGCGGCGGATCCGCTCGCGCATGTTGCCGCCCATCTTGCCGAGACCGATGAGGCCGAGCTCCATGACCAAGTCCTTACCTGTGGTGACGTGCCTGCCGGCGGCGCCGTTGCCGCACTCCCTGAGCCTACGCGCTGAACCACCGGGGCCCGTCTGCGGTCGGGCCCGACCGGGGGAGACGTCCACAGGCTGTGCACAGCGGGTGTGCACAGCCTGTGGACGGTCACGCGGAAGCGGAGCGGATCAACGGTTCAGCGGATCAACCGGAGAGGCGGACCGGCATGATCAGGTACTGGTACGCCTTGTCCTCCTCGGCGTCCACCGAGACCTTGCCGCTGAGCAGCGCGGGCTTGGTCGGGGTGGTGAAGCTCAGCTGGGCGTAGGCGGAGTCGATGGCCTTGAGGCCCTCCTCCAGGTAGCCCGGGTTGAAGGCGATCGAGATGGCGTCGCCCTCCAGGGAGGCCTCGATCCGCTCGGTGGCCTGGGCGTCGTCGCCCGAGCCGGCCTCCAGCGTCAGCACGCCCTCCTCGAAGTTGAGGCGGACCGGGGTGTTGCGCTCAGCGACCAGCGAGACGCGCTTGAGCGCCTCCAGGAAGGGCTGGGTCTGGATCGCGGCGATCGCGTTGAACTCGGTCGGGAAGAGGCTGCGGAACTTGGGGAACTCGCCCTCCAGCAGCCGGGTCGTGGTCCGGCGACCGGCGCCCTCGAAGCCGATCAGGCCCTCGCCCGCACCGCCCGAGGAGAGCGCGATGGAGACGTTGTCGCCGCTGCCCAGGGACTTGGCGATGTCCTGCAGGGTCTTGGCCGGCACCAGGGCGACCGCGGAGATGTCCGACTGCTCGGGCTTCCACAGCAGCTCGCGGACCGCGAAGCGGTAGCGGTCGGTGGCGGCCAGGGTGATCCGGTCGCCCTCGATCTCGACCCGGACACCGGTGAGCACCGGCAGGGTGTCGTCCCGGCCGGCGGCGACCGCGGCCTGGCTGACGGCCGAGGCGAAGACGTCCCCGGAGACGGTGCCGGTGGCGGTCGGCATCTGGGGCAGGGCCGGGTACTCGTCCACCGGGAGGGTGGGCAGGGTGAACCGGGAGCTGCCGCACACCACGCTGACCCGCTGGCCGTCGGTGGAGATCTCCACCGGCCTGTTGGGAAGGTTGCGGGAGATGTCGTTCAGCAGTCGACCGGAGACCAGGACGGTGCCGGCCTCCTCGACGTCCGCCTCCAGCTCGACCCGGGCCGAGACCTCGTAGTCGAAGCCGGACAGCGCCAGGCTGCCCTCCTGTGCCGTCAGCAGCAGGCCGGCCAGCACCGGCACCGGCGGCCGTGCCGGGAGGCTGCGGGCAGCCCAGGCCACCGCCTCCGCGAGGACGTCACGCTCCACCCGGAACTTCACCGGTAACCGCCTCCTGGATCGAGCGCTCCCGCTCGCACTCTGGTTCGTCTGATCTTGATCGTCGGTTGGGCTGTCCGCCGAGCTCTGCTCAACTCCGCTTCCAGTCGCAAGGACAGTCTGACGTACTCCGCCGACAGACGGGGCAGACGGGCGGAAGCAAGCCGAACAAGTGTCGGGGCGCGGTTGTCCACAGATTTCGGGCCCACCCACTTTGAAAGCAAGTCCACGGTCTAACTGTGTAGTGGTAGTAGTAGGGCCTGTGGAAACCGTGGATAACCCCGTTTCCGCAGGTCAGGGCCCGAATTTTGTCCACAGCGCATGTGGACGGCGGCTGTGGACGGGCAGGCCGCGCTGTGGACAGCCGAGCGTTACCCACAGGGCACGCAGGGTATCCACAGGTTATCCCCAGGGCTATCCCCAGATCCGGGCCCGGTTATCCACGGGCGCCGGTCAACTTTGCGTGACGCCTTTCACACCAGGGTATGAACGCCAGCCCACGGTTGTCGAACTGTGGACGCCGCTGTGGACAACCTGGGGATAACCTGCCCGCGCCTGGGGACAACCGGTGGACAACCCGGACGGCCCACTGGCTGGCCGTCAATTGTCCACACCCTGTGGATAACCGTTGTGCACAAGTCCACAGGCACCTGACCTGCGCGGAAGAGCGTAGCGGCGACGGGCCTGTGGACGAATTCTGGATAACTCCGGGCTCCCCGGCCTGTGGACGGCGGGGAAGGCGCTCGTCCTGTGGACAACGGCCTTGCGCGCCCCGGGTTTTCGAATCACCGGTCAGTTGTTCGACGCGGACTGTGGACTGGCACCCCGTCCGTCCACCGCGTTCATGCCCGGTCGGCGCCGGCCGCACACCTGTGGATGCGCGAAAAGGGCGTCAGGATCGCTCCTGACGCCCTCGGGCCGCGGTGTGCGGCGGTGGCTAGCTCTTGATGCGGTTGGTGAGTTCGGTGACCTGGTTGTAGATCGAGCGGCGCTCGGCCATCAGCGAGCGGATCTTGCGGTCGGCGTGCATCACGGTGGTGTGGTCCCGGCCGCCGAACTGCGCGCCGATCTTCGGCAGCGACAGGTCGGTGAGCTCCCGGCACAGGTACATCGCGATCTGGCGGGCCGTCACCAGGACGCGGCTGCGGGAGGATCCGCAGAGGTCGTCCACGCCCAGGCCGAAGTACGCGGCGGTCTGCTGCATGATGACCTGCGCGGTGATCTCCGGACCGGCGTCCTCGTCCCCGCCGGGGATCAGGTCCTTGAGGACGATCCCGGCCAACTCCATGTCCACCGGCGCCCGGTTGAGGTTGGCGAAGGCGGTGACCCGGATCAGGGCGCCCTCCAACTCCCGGATGTTGCGGGTGATCCGGGACGCGATGAACTCCAACACGTCGGCGGGAGCGTTGAGTTGCTCCTGGATCGCCTTCTTGCGCAGGATCGCGATCCGGGTCTCCAGCTCCGGCGGGGTGACGTCGGTGATCAGACCCCACTCGAAGCGGTTGCGCAGCCGGTCCTCCAGCGTGGTCAGCAGCTTGGGCGGCCGGTCCGAGGAGAGGACGATCTGCTTGTTCGCGTTGTGGAGGGTGTTGAAGGTGTGGAAGAACTCCTCCTGCGTGGACTCCTTGCTCGCGAGGAACTGGACGTCGTCCACGAGCAGGATGTCCATGTCCCGGTAGCGGCGGCGGAAGGTGTCCGCCTTGCCGTCCCGGATCGAGTTGATGAACTCGTTGGTGAACTCCTCGGAGGACACGTAGCGCACCCGGGTGCCCGGGAAGAGGCTGCGCGAGTAGTGCCCGATGGCGTGCAGCAGGTGGGTCTTGCCCAGCCCGGACTCGCCGTAGATGAAGAGCGGGTTGTACGCCTTGGCCGGGGCCTCGGCGACCGCCACCGCCGCCGCGTGCGCGAAGCGGTTGCTGGCGCCGATGACGAAGGTGTCGAACAGGTACTTGGGGTTCAGCCGGGCGGCCGGTTCGTCCTTGCGGGAGCCGCCGGCCGGGGGCGCGCCGGGCGGGGCGGGCACGCCGGGGACGGCGGAGCGCTCGCCGGGCCGCTCCGGGGCCGCCTTCTCGGCCGGGCGACCGCCGGTGGGGCGGGAACCGGCGGCGCGGCGGCCTGCGCCACCGCGGGGCTGCTCGTTCGGGCCGGGGCCGTAGGCGCCGCCGAAGAGGTCGCCCTGGGTGGTCGCGGATGCGCCCGGCAGGGGCCGCGGCGCCGGACGGGGCGCGGGCTCCTCGTGCTCGTAGGAGACGGGCGGCTGGTCCTGGTAGCCCGGCCAGCCCTGCGGGCCGGCGGAGGGGCCGCCGTACGGGGCCGGGCGCTGCTCGTAGCCGCCGGTGTCGTAGCGGGGGCGCTCGTAGTCCTGCTCGTACGGCTGGTCCTGCTCGTACCGCTGCCGCTGCTCGTAGGGCTGGTCCTGCTCGTACGGCTGCTGGTAGTCCTGGCCGCCGTAGCCGCCGGTGTCCTCGGCCGGACCGGGGTAGGGCTCGGCGGGGGCCTGGGGGGCGGGCGCAGGGGTGGTCGGCACGGCGTTGGCATCGACCATGACGGCGATCCGGACCGGGCGGCTGAGCTCACGGCTGAGGGCCTCGGTCAGCTGCGGCAGCAGCCGGCCCTCCAGCACCTGCTTGGCCCGCTCGTTCGGGGTCGCCAGCAGGGCGGTGTCGTGCATCATCCACATCGGCTGGGTGCGCTGCACCCACTGCTTGTCCATCTCTCCGACATCGGGGTCGCTGACCAGCCGCTCGACGACCCTGGCCCAGACCGGGACGAGGTCGCTGTTGACATCAGCCACTGGTGCACGCTTTCCAAGAACAAACCAGACAAGTTCTGCAACGGTAGTCAGCGAACAGGGCGGGATCAAGTCGTTGTCCACAGGCTGTGGGTAAAGCGGGTCGGGGAGGCTGGTTTGACCCTCGCACCCCGTCCCGCGTACCGTAACCAGGTCGAGTTGTCGATGGCCGCTGCCGCATGTCCGCGGGTCCACCCGCTCCATAAGGCGCGCAGCACGGGCGCCGTGGATTGCCCAAGACCCCAGCCGAACTGGGGCGATGGGCCGGATTTCCGAAATCAGGGGAGATCACGCGGACGCACGGTGACGGCCAAGCGACTTCTCGTCATCCTACGATTCACCTCAGGAGCCCCCGAGTGAGCAAGCGCACCTTCCAGCCGAACAACCGTCGCCGCGCGAAGACCCACGGCTTCCGGCTGCGTATGCGTACCCGCGCCGGCCGCGCCATTCTGGCTGCCCGCCGTGGCAAGGGCCGCGCCAGCCTGTCCGCCTGATCCGCGCCAGAGTCTGTTGTGCTGCCCTCCGAGAATCGGCTGCGGCGGCGCCAGGACTTCGCGACCGCGGTGAAACGCGGTCGCCGGGCCGGCCGGCCCCTTCTGGTCGTCCATCTCAGCAGAGAGGGTGACCCCCAGGGGCAGACCGACCGGACCAGCGACTCCCGCCCGCACGTCGCCGAGGGGACTCCTTCGGCGCGTGCGGGTTTCGTCGTGAGCAAGGCCGTTGGTCCGGCGGTCGTCCGCAATCTGGTGAAGCGCAGGTTGCGCCATCTCGTGCGTGATCGCCTGTCCAGGCTGCCCGCCGGTAGCCTGATAGTGGTGCGTGCGCTGCCCCAGGCCGCGTCCGCCTCGTACCAGGATCTCGAACGGGACCTGGACGCGGCGCTGAAGCGGTTGCTGAGGGCCGAGCCCGCCGCCACGGCGCCGACGGGAGCAGGGCGATGAAGTACCTGCTGATGGGTCTGATCAGGGTCTACCAGTGGACGATCAGCCCACTGCTGGGTCCGGTATGCCGTTACTACCCCTCCTGCTCGCACTACGGCTACGAGGCCGTGAAGGTACACGGGGCGGTCAAGGGCGGCGGACTGACCGTGTGGCGCATCCTGCGCTGCAATCCATGGACGCCCGGCGGGGTCGATCACGTCCCGCCGCGCAAGCATCCGGTGTGGCACCGCCGGCTGCGTGATCTTCTGAGCCCCCAGAGCGGGACCGCCGAGCCGGAGCCGGTGGCGAAGCCCGATGCCCAAGGAGTCTGACCGGTGACCTTCGGTTTTCTGAGTCCCCTCTACACAGCAGTGTCCTGGATCATCGTCCAGTTCCACTCGCTGTACAGCCACATCTTCGACCCGGACGGTGGCTGGGCGTGGGGTCTGTCCATCGCCTCGATGGTGGTCGTCATCCGGATCTGCCTGATCCCGCTCTTCGTGAAGCAGATCAAGGCGACCCGGGCCATGCAGGCGATCCAGCCGAAGATGAAGGCCATCCAGGAGCGCTACAAGAACGACCGCCAGCGCCAGTCCGAAGAGATGATGAAGCTGTACAAGGAGGCGGGTACCAACCCGTTCTCCAGCTGCCTTCCCATCATCGTGCAGGCGCCGTTCTTCACCGCCCTCTACGGCGTGCTGGCCAAGGTCGCCAAGGGTCAGGACATCGGCGTCATCCACGGTGACCTGCTGGTGAGCGCCGGCAAGGCGCACATCTTCGGCGCCCCGCTCTCCGCGACCTTCCTCGGCAGCAGCGAGACCAGCGTCAAGATCGTCACCGCCGTGATGATCATTCTGATGTCGCTGTCGCAGTTCGTCACCCAGCGACAGCTGATGACCAAGAACGTCGACCTCACGGTCAAGACGCCGTTCATGCAGCAGCAGAAGATGCTGATGTACGTCTTCCCGGTGATGTTCGCCGTGATGGGCATCAACTTCCCCGTCGGTGTCCTGGTCTACTGGCTGACCACCAACGTCTGGTCGATGGGCCAGCAGCTGATCGTCATCCACAACAACCCGACCCCGGGCAGCAAGGCTTTCCAGGAGCGCCAGGCGCGGCTGAAGAAGGCCGGCCGGCTGCGTCCGGACGGCACGGAGATCAAGGGCGCGCTCTGGGGCATCCTGCCCCCGTCCAAGGAGGCCCTCAGCGCCGCGTCGAGTGCGTCCGCGGTGGTCGAGGAGTCGGTGCAGGCGCGCCGCCAGCAGCCCCGTCGGCAGACCAAGTCGCAGCGCCAGCACGGCGCCGCCGGTCACCAGACGGCCGAGCTGAGCAAGGACACCCCGGCCGAGGAGCCCGTCGAGGCCGTCCCGGCCGAGTCGGAGACCAAGTCGACGGCTCCCGAGCAGACCGCGGCCAAGCCGACCGGCACCAAGCAGGGCACCCGGCAGCAGCCGAAGCGCGGTGGCGGCCAGCGGCCGAAGAAGAAGTCCTGACTGGCCCCGGGCCTGTCGTGACAGCCGCGAAGAGCTTCGTTCCCGGCCCGCCAGACGGGCCCATCTCCGAAGGAGTCCATCAGTGACGGAAGGCACCACCTCCGCCATCGAGGCCGAGGCCGCCGCCAGCGCCGACGAGAACCTCATCACCCGCCTGGAGCAGGAGGGGGACATCGCGGCGGACTACCTGGAGGGTCTGCTCGACATCGCGGACCTCGACGGTGACATCGACATGGACGTCGAGGGCGACCGCGCCCTGGTCTCCATCGTCAGCGACGGCAACGACCGCGCGCTGCAGCGCCTGGTCGGCCAGGACGGCGAGGTGCTGGAGGCGCTGCAGGAGCTGACCCGGTTGGCTGTCCACCGGGAGACCGGCGAGCGCAGCCGCCTCATGCTGGACATTGCCGGCTTCCGGGCCCGCAAGCGTGCGGAGCTGGCCACGCTCGGTGCCGAGGCGGCCGAGCAGGCGAAGAGCAGCGGCGAGCAGGTCAAGCTGCGTCCGATGACGCCGTTCGAGCGCAAGGTCGTCCACGACGCGGTCGCCGCGGCCGGTCTGCGCAGCGAGTCCGAGGGCGAAGAGCCGCAGCGGTGCGTGGTCGTGCTGCCGGCCTGAGGCCGGCGGATCGATGACCGGCCGCGGTGGCGGCCGGAGAGCTTCACCGGACGCGACCCCGTCCGCCTCGTGCGGGCGGGGTCGTCGTCCCTTCCGCGGGCAGCGGCCCGGCGGGAGACGTTTCACGTGAAACAGTGCGTTGAGCGGGTCGGTGGATCCGGGGATCGGAGAGGTCGAGATGGACACGGAGAACGCGGCTGCCGGCCGGCCGGGGGCGGACGTGGATCCGGCCGCCGAGGGGCGGGCCGCCGAGGTGGTGGCACCGCCGGAGGCACCGGCCGTCGCCCGGGAGGTCTTCGGCGACCGGTTCGACGCCGCCGTCCGGTACACCGAGCTGCTGGCGACCGCAGGTGTCCAGCGCGGGCTGATCGGTCCGCGTGAGGTGCCCCGGCTCTGGGACCGCCACGTCCTCAACTGCGCGGTGCTGGCCGAGCTGCTGCCCGGCGGCACCACCCTGTGCGACGTCGGCTCCGGCGCCGGCCTGCCCGGCATCCCGGTGGCGCTGGCCCGGCCGGACGTCTCGGTGACGCTGCTGGAGCCGCTGCTGCGCCGGACCACCTTCCTGGAGGAGGTCGTCCGGGAGCTGGGACTGGAGAACGTCACGGTGCTGCGAGGCCGCGCCGAGGAGATGGTCGGCAAGCTCGCGGTGGACGTGGTGACCGCCCGGGCGGTGGCGCCGATGGAGCGGCTGGCCGGCTGGGGCCTGCCGCTGCTGCGCCCGCACGGTCAGATGCTGGCGCTCAAGGGGGACAGCGCGGAGCAGGAGCTGGCCGATTCGCGCGCCGGGCTGGCCAAGCTGGGCGCGGTCGAGTGGAGCGTGATCTCGGTCGGCGCCGGCACCCTGGAGACCTCCACCCGGGTGGTCCAGGTCAAGGCGGGGGAGAGCCCCGGCGGGGTGAAGGCCGCGACCCGGCGGGCCAAGGCGGCCCGGGCGGGCCGCAACGCGAGCGCCCGCAACGGCGAGCGCGGCCGGGGCGGGCGGCGTCGCACCCGCTGAGCCGGGAGGCGTCGGACACGTACGGAGACGGGCGGACGGGCCTCCTGGACGGGAGGCGCGTCCGCCCGTCGTCGTCCGGGTGACCAGCGGGACGACCTTCCGGCCTTCGGCCGGGAGGTGGGGTGCTTCAGGACACCGGAGTGTCGCACCATCAGATTTCCGGCAAACCGGGCATGGTGTTTCACGTGAAACGTCGCTCCTTGCTCTCGGGCATCCTCCGCCGTGACCGGGCGGCGACTGTTGCCGCTCCGGTTTCACGTGAAACACTGACCCCCATGCAGGACTCGGAGACCATCGACCAGATCGATGACACGCCCATCGCGCGGGCTGCCCAGGCTGCGGTTCAGGCGATCGGCCGAGCGGGTGAGGGGCTTCCCCGGCCCGCCGCGACCCGGGTGATCGTGGTCGCGAACCAGAAGGGTGGGGTGGGCAAGACCACCACCACCGTGAACATGGCCGCCTCGCTGGCCATGCACGGACTGCGCGTCCTGGTCGTCGACCTCGACCCGCAGGGCAACGCCTCGACGGCGCTGGGCATCGACCACCACGCCGAGGTGCCGTCCATCTACGACGTCCTGGTGGAGGGCAAGCCCCTGGCCGACGTGGTGCAGCCGGTGCACGACGTCGAGGGGCTGTTCTGCGTCCCCGCCACCATCGACCTGGCCGGCGCCGAGATCGAGCTGGTCTCCCTGGTGGCCCGGGAGAGCCGGCTCCAGCGCGCCATCGCGGCGTACGAGCAGCCGTTGGACTACATCCTGATCGACTGTCCGCCCTCGCTGGGCCTGCTGACGGTCAACGCCCTGGTCGCCGGCCAGGAGGTGCTGATCCCGATCCAGTGCGAGTACTACGCGCTGGAGGGCCTCGGCCAGCTGCTGCGGAACGTCGAGCTGGTGCGCGCGCACCTCAACCCGGCGCTGCACGTGTCGACCATCCTGCTCACCATGTACGACGCCCGGACCCGGCTGGCCGCCCAGGTCGCCGAGGAGGTCCGGACCCACTTCCAGCAAGAGGTGTTGAGCACGGCGATCCCGCGCTCGGTACGCATCTCGGAGGCGCCCAGCTACGGGCAGACGGTGCTCACCTACGACCCGGGTTCGACCGGGGCGCTCTCCTACCTGGAGGCCGCCCGCGAGCTCGCGATGCGTGCGGTGGGCCAGGGCGGCTCGCTGGTGGGCCAGCAGCGGGACGGCCAGCAGGGGCACGACGCCCCGGTGGCACAGCACGGCACGACGGAGGGTCATCAGTGAGTGGTCGCAGGGGTCTGGGTCGAGGGCTGGAGGCGCTGATCCGCCCTGCCGTGCCGGTGGACGGCGGGGCGGCGACGCCTGCGACAGCCACGCCCGCACCGGCCCCGGTGGTGGCGACCGGTGCGACGGCGTCGGCCCCGGTGCTGCCGGGTGGTCGCGGCACGGTGGCGGCCCGGGCGGCCGCGGAGAAGCAGGCCGAACAGGCGCAGCCGGCGGGTGCCTACTTCGCCGAGCTGCCGCTGGACGCGATCACCCGCAACCCGTGCCAGCCGCGCAAGGTCTTCGACGACGACAAGCTGGCCGAGCTGGTCACCTCCATCAAGGAGGTCGGTCTGCTGCAGCCGATCGTGGTGCGCCAGGCCGGCGTCGACAGCTTCGAGCTGATCATGGGCGAGCGTCGCTGGCGGGCCTCCCGGGAGGCCGGGCTGGATCGGATCCCGGCGATCGTCCGGGCCACCGAGGACGACAAGCTGCTGCTGGACGCCCTCCTGGAGAACCTGCACCGGGCCGAGCTGAACCCGCTGGAGGAGGCCGCCGCCTACGACCAGCTGCTGCGGGACTTCTCCTGCACCCACGAGGAGCTGGCCGACCGGATCGGCCGGTCCCGCGCGCACGTCTCCAACACCCTGCGGCTGATGAAGCTCCCGTCGTCCGTCCAGTCCCGACTGGTGGCCGGAACGCTGATGGCCGGGCACGCGCGGGCGCTGCTCGGCGTGCCGGACGCCGAGCAGCAGGAGCGGCTGGCCGCGCGGATCATCGCCGAGGGCCTCACCGTGCGCAACGTCGAGGAGATCGTCCTGCTGATGCGCTCGGAGGACGAGGAGGCGAAGCCCAAGCGCCAGACGCCCAAGGCGGGCAAGCTGCTCTCCCCGGCCTTCAATGACCTGGCGAGCCGGCTGTCGGACCGTTTCGACACCCGGGTCAAGGTCGAGGTCTCGCAGCGCGGGGGCAAGCTGGGCAAGGGCAAGGTGGTGCTGGAGTTCGGTTCGGTGGAGGACCTCAACCGGATCCTGGACAGCATGGCCCCCGGCGAGGACGGTCTGCGGCTGTCGCAGGGCTGAGCCGGGATCCGGGGCCGAGGGCACCGACCCGATGGGTGCATGCTTCACGTGAGCGCTGTTTCACGTGAAACATGCACCCATCGGTGTTCATGGGGGAATGCTCGACCGTGAAGTGGAGGAGGAGGTGCGGGCATGGGACGCCGGATCGCTCCGCTGACGCTGGACAACCTCGGGGACCTGCCGGACGGCTGCCGCTCCTGTGTGTTCTGGGAGCTGGACCCGGTCAGCGCCAAGGCGGCGGTGGAGTCCGGGAAGCCGGAGCTGGAGAAGGAGGGGTGGATCTCCACGGTGCTGCTGGAGTGGGGCTCCTGCGGTCGGATCGTCTACGTGGACGACCGGCCCGCGGGGTTCGTGCTCTACGCGCCGCCCGCCTACGTCCCCCGCTCGCAGTCCTTCCCGACCAGCCCGGTCTCGCCGGACGCCGTCCAGCTGATGGTCAGCCGGGTCCTGCCGGGCTACCAGCGCCAGGGGCTCGGCCGGGTGCTGGTGCAGACGGTGGCCAAGGACCTGATCGGGCGCGGGGTGCGGGCGATCGAGGCCTTCGGCTCGGCCGGCCGGCAGCCGACCGGCTGTGTGCTGCCGGCCGATCACCTGCTCGCGGTCGGCTTCAAGACCGTCCGGCCGCACGCCCGCTACCCGCGTCTGCGGCTGGAGGCGCGGACGACGCTCTCCTGGCGGGGGGACGTGGAGGGGGCGCTGGAGCGGCTGCTCGGCGGCGGGCGCAAGGAGCCGGCCCTGCGACCGTTCTGAGCCTCCCCAGGGCCCGCCTTCCGGCCCGGGGCGGGAAGTGGGACGAAAGACGGCGGCGGGGCTCCCGAGTGGGGAGCCCCGCCGCCGTGTGGTCGACGATCCGACGACCTAGATGAAGCCGTCCAGCTCGCGCAGCAGCGCGGCCTTCGGACGGGCACCGGTGATGGACTTCACCGGCTCGCCGCCCTTGTAGAGGATCAGGGTCGGGATCGAGATGACGCCGTACTGGGCGGCGGTCGCCTGGTTGGCGTCCACGTCGAGCTTGGCGATGGTCAGCTTGTCGGCGTGCTCGGCCGCGATCTCGTCCAGGATCGGGGCGACCTGGCGGCACGGGCCGCACCAGGTGGCCCAGAAGTCGACCAGCACGGGCTTGTCGCTGTCCAGGACGTCGGACTGGAACGTCGCGTCGGTGACGGTGGTGGTTTCGCCGGCCACGGGAACTCCTCGGGTTCGGACGGAGGGGGCGGGGGGAGGGGGTGCTGCCGGGAGAACAACGGGCGGGCCCGTTCTGTTTCTGCCCGGCAGGGGCGGGGGTGTTCCACGGGGGACACCCCCGCGGGGGTGGGTCGGTGGCCCGGGGTCAGACCGCCACGGTGGCGGCCTGGGCCTCCAGGTCGTCCAGCGCGGCGAGGTAGCGCTCGGCGTCCAGGGCGGAGGAGCAGCCGGTGCCGGCGGCGGTGATGGCCTGGCGGTAGGTGTGGTCCACGACGTCGCCGGCGCCGAAGACGCCCGGGATGTTGGTCCGGGTCGAGGGGGCCTCGACCTTGAGGTAGCCCTCGGCGTCGAGGTCCAGCTGGCCCTTGAACAGCTCGGTGCGCGGGTCGTGGCCGATCGCGATGAACAGGCCGGTGACGGCCAGCTCGCGGGTCTCGCCGGTGGTGGTGTCGCGCAGGGTGACACCGGTCAGCTTCGGGTCGCCGTGGATGGCCTCGACCGCGCTGTCCCACTCGAAGCGGATCTTCGGGTCGGCGAAGGCGCGCTCCTGCATCGCCTTGGAGGCGCGCAGGCTGTCGCGGCGGTGGATGATCGTGACGCTCTTGGCGAAGCGGGAGAGGAAGGTCGCCTCCTCCAGGGCGGTGTCACCGCCGCCGACCACCGCGATGTCCTGGTCGCGGAAGAAGAAGCCGTCGCAGGTGGCGCACCAGGAGACGCCGCGCCCGGAGAGCTTGTCCTCGTTCGGCAGGCCGAGCTTGCGGTGCTGGGAGCCGGTGGTGACGATCACGGCACGGGCCTTGTGGACGTTGCCCTCGGAGTCCGTGACGGTCTTGACGTCCCCGGTCAGGTCGACCGCGACGATGTCGTCGGGGACCAGCTCGGCGCCGAAGCGCTCGGCCTGGGCACGCATGTTGTCCATCAGCTCGGGGCCCATGATGCCGTCCCGGAAGCCCGGGAAGTTCTCGACCTCGGTGGTGTTCATCAGCGCACCACCGGCGGTGACGGCCCCCTCGAAGACCAGCGGCTTGAGGGAGGCACGGGCCGTGTAGAGCGCAGCCGTGTACCCGGCCGGGCCGGAACCGATGATGATCACGTTACGGACGTCGCTCACTGCTTCTCCTGGTTCGCATCGCGACCCGCGTTAGCTGCGGGGAGGGCGGTCCTGCTCCGCCGCCCGGGACAACGACTGACCAGTGTCTCGCATTCCCAGGCGGATCAGTACCAGGTGCCCGAACTCCGGAAGCGGCGTGCCGCACTGGGCGTGGATCGCATGGGAACCGCTGGTCAACGGCTGGGAACGCTCTGGTGCAGGACGATCCGGCCGCAGTCGGAGGCGCGCAGGTAGACGTCCACCAGGTCGGGCCGGCCGGGCACCGGGTAGACCAGGACGTCCACCGGGGCGCCGTCGAAGCTGCCCCGGTCGGTGGCCACCGGGACGCCCGGGGCGGGGGCCGGGCAGCTCGGCGAGGCGGCGGGGGAGGACGGAGCCGGGGAGGAGAGCTCCGGCCGGGCGCCCTCGGCGGGCAGGACGCTCTCGGGCCTGGCCTGTCCGGTCGGCTGCAGCCCCGGGGCGGTGGCGGCACCCTCCGAGCGGGCCAGCAACTGCTGGATCTGGGGGGCGAGCAGGTCGGCCCGGTAGACGGTGCCGCCGCTCGCCGTGTGCGGGGTGCGGGCGCTCTGCGCCGCGGCGGCGGTGGTGTCCGCCGGGGCGCCCGCGCTGACCGCCGTGCCGCCGGTCCGGTCGTCGGTGTGGAGCAGCACCGCCCCGCCGATTCCGACGGCGGCCAGGGCGGCGGCGGCACCGAGCAGCAGCGCGAAGCGTCGCCGGGGGCGCGGGCGGCCGGGGCCGGTGGAGGCGGCGGGCCGGGACGGCGGCGCGGTGGACCCCGTGGCGGCGCGGGCGGGCGGAGCGGGGGTGCCGGGCCGGCGGCCGGTGGCGGTGCCGTCCTGCGCGCGCGCCACGGTCGCGCGGCGGTCGCCGGGCGTGGCGTCCGGGGCGTCGGACGCACTGGGGGTGTCGGTGGTGTCGGAGGCTGCCTCGGCCACGGCGCGGGCCAGTGCGGCGTCCAGTCGGGCGGCGACGTCGGCGGGCATCGGCGGGGTCTCGACGGTGCCGAGCAGTTCCTGGACCTCGGCGAGGGCGTCGAGGGTCTCCCGGCACTCGGCGCAGTCGGCCAGGTGCCGGTGCAGCGCCTCGACGGCCCCGGGGGAGTCGATCAGCCCCTCGGAGAGGTCGGCGAGCCGTTCGATCGGCGGGTGGTCCCCGGCGTGGTCGGGGGAGGAGGGGGTGGCGGTCATCGTGTGCTCGCGTCTCCTTCCAGCATCGTCCGACCGGTGCTCGGGCCTGTCCCTCTGACGGCGCGGGGGCCCGTCGGGTTCCCGGGGGTGCCCCGCCCCGGTGGGGCCGAGCCCGGGGTGCCCGGTGTTTCACGTGAAACATCCGGCCCGTCGTCGCTCTCGCGCAGGTGCCGAACCAGCGGGAGCAGCCGGGCCCGGCCGCGCGCGCAGCGGCTCTTCACGGTGCCCACCGGGACGCCCAGCAGCTCGGCGGCCTCGGCGACCGGGTAGCCCTGCATGTCGACCAGGACCAGCGCGGCCCGCTGGTCCGCGGGCAGTTCGCCGAGCGCCGCGGTCACCTCGCGGTGCAGCTCGGCCCGGACCACCGGGGAGTCGGCCGGCTCGGCGGCGCCGACCAGGGTGTCGAGCCGCTGCGGGTCCTCGTCGAGCGGGGTGGTGCGGCGGGTGGCGCTGCGCCGGGCGCGGTCCAGGCAGGCGTTGACCACGATCCGGTGCAGCCAGGTGGTGACGGCCGAGCGGCCCTGGAACCCGGCAGCGGCGCGGAAGGCGGAGACCAGGGCGTCCTGCAGCGCGTCGGCGGCCTCCTCGCGGTCGCCCAGGGTGCGCAGGGCGACCGCCCAGAGGCGGTCGCGGTGGCGGTCCACCAGCAGACCGAAGGCCTCCCGGTCACCGGCGACGTGCCGAGCGAGCAACGCCGCGTCGTCGTCCGTCCGGTCCACGCTGTCCGCCACCGCCACCTCTTCGTCCTCGCCGTGCGCGTGTCGCCCCACGGCCCGCCGCGACCGTCGGGTCAGCCGGTGACCTTCACCTCGGCGACGCGGCCCTGGAACTTGCCCTCGGAATTCTTCGGCAGGCCGGTCAGCCAGATCAAGAGGTAGCGGGTGGTGACCGGGTTGTCCAGGGAGAAGTCGGCCGTGGGGCCGCTCTTCTTGCCGACCACCGCGTAGTCGTTGAGCGGGGCGCCCTTCGGGTTGGCCGCGGCCGCGGCGTTGGGCACCCGGAGCTCCGCCGTGTGGTTCCCGACGAACTGGACGTTCACGGAGTTGACGGGCTGCGGCGAGCCGAGGTCGATCAGCAGTCCGGTACCCGCCTTGTAGAGGTTCGGGGCGAACTGGTCCTCGTACCACTGGGTGATCCACTGCGTGTCGGGCTTGCCGTCGATGGCGTTGGCGAGGGTGTCCTTGCCCTCGGCACCGTCGCCCAGCGGGTTGTACGACTGCGCGTCCTTGATGGCGATCGGCGCCGGGTTGTGGGCGCTGGTCTGCGGGCTGGGCGCGGTGCTGCCGATCGAGGGCAGCGGGGACGCGGTGGCGGCGGCGCCGCCACCGTTGTTGGTGTGGCGCAGGTGGTCGACGAACTGCCACGAGGCGACGCCGATCGCGCCCAGGGCGACCGTCCAGGCGGTGGCCTTGACCACCCGGCGCAGCCGCCGCTTCATCCGCCGGGAGGCGGTCGGCCGGGAGGAGGCGGGCAGCGGGGCGACCGCCGGGTCGGCGACCCGGGTCGGGCTGGGCGCGGTCGGCAGGGCGTGGGTGTTGTGCCGGGGCGGGACGGGGTAGGCGGGCAGCTCCGGCTCGGGCGGGCGGATCCGGGGCATCTGCGCGATCGCCCGGACCAGCTCCTCCGGGGTGGTGATCGGCTCGGCGTGGTGCGGCGGGTGGTCGAACAGGGCCCGCGCGGCCAGCTCGGACAGCCCCTTGTGGACCCCGGCGCGGACCTGGTCCGGCGCGACGTTCTGGAGGCCCTTCGGCAGGCCGCGGAGGTCGTAGCGGTCCTCCGGATACGGCCAGCGGTGGGTGAGCGCGGCGAACAGCAGGGCGCCGATCGCGCGGGTGTCGGTGCGCTGGGCGTCCTCGGTGGCGTCCTCCTGGGACAGCCCGCGCAGGGCGGCGTCCACCGCGATGCCGTTGATCCGGTACTGACCGCTGTCGGTGCGCAGCACACAGCGCGGGGTGAGCCGCAGGTGGGCCTGGCCGCGCCGGTGGGCGGCCGCGACCGCGTCGGCGACCTGGCGGACCATCTGGTACGCCTCGTGCGGCTCCATCGGTCCGTTGGCGAGCAGCCTGGCCAGGTCGGAGGAGTGCGGCAGCCACTCCCGCACGACGACGACCAGTTCGCCCTCCTGGACGGCGTCCAGGACCTGGACGAAGCGCGGGTCGCCGAGCAGGGCGGCGGACTTGGCCGCGGCCAGCACCTTGCGGGCCCGCTGGTGGCCGGAGGCCATCAGGTGGACGCCGACGGCCCGGCGCAGCTTCTCGTCGACGGCACGCCAGCTGCTGAAGGTGTCGGTCTCGGAGATGCACTCCTCCAGCAGGTACCGGTGGCCGATCATGTCGCCGCTACGGTGCTGGGGTGCCGGGAGGGTGCGCGGGAGGGTGGCGGTGTCGCGCGGGTCGACCGTGGGCTGCGGGTCGGTGGGGCGGCGTTTGCCGGGTGCCTGCGCGGGGGCGGGGGCCGGCTTCTTGCGGGCGGAGCCCGCGGCGAGTTCGGCGGCGATCTCCTGGACCGAGAGCGGGGCGGTGATCTCCGAGGTCTCCTCGCTCACGGAGGCCTCCGGGCCCTGTCCGGCGGAGTCCCCGGGAACGTCCCGGTCGGTGTTCCCGTCGACGCCCGCGCGGTTCTTCCCGGCAACGGCGGCAGCGGTGGGGGCGACCTCGCCGTCGACCGCGGAGGCGCGCCCGTCGGTGTCCTTCGCGACGGCGAGCTCGTCGATCGCCGCGGCCAGCGCGGCTTCGTCAGCCGCCGCGTCAGCTGTTGACGTGTCGACGACCGCCTTGGTGCCATCAGCCACCGTGGTCCTGCCTCCCCTTGTGTCGCCCCGGCTGAGAGAGTCGCTGGAGCCCGCGGGTTGGCGGCCCTGTGCTCCAGGACAATTGTGCCCACTCTTCTCCACCGGGTACGACCGCTGAGGGGGCGTCTCGGTTGCCCACCGGTGGAGAGATGTGGTGCAGATAGGACACCGGGTCACCATCCGGCCGCCGGACGGGCCCGGGGCGGCTGGCGGCCCAGCAGTCGGCCGGACGAGCGGCGGAGCTGTCCGCTCCGGTTGACGCCCGGTCAGGGCGCCCGCTCGTCCGGCCGTCGAAAGTGCGGTCAGCGGCCCAGTCGGCCGCGGACCATGCCCAGCATGGCGTTCAGTTCCTCGATCCGCAGGCGCTTCGCGATCAGCACGAAGACCCCGAGCTGCAGGCCGCCGGCCACGACGAGCGAGGCCACACTGCCCGGCCAGCCGCCGAGCACCTGCTGGACCGCCAGGCTGGCGCCGAGGCCGACCAGGGCGGCCGGGACGCAGGCGGCAGCCAGTCGGCTGTACGTCTTGCCGATCCGCTTGGTGTCCAGCCCGCCGATCTTCTTCTTCAGCTTCGGTACGGCCACCATCACCCCGATGGCGTAGGCGAAGCCGTAGCCGAAGGCGATGCCGACCACGGTCCACTGTGCGGGCAGCAGCAGCCAGCACAGCAGCGAGAAGCCGGCCTGGCACACCGCGACCCAGACGGTGTTGGAGAACGGCGTCCGGGTGTCCTCGTAGGCGTAGAAGCCGCGCAGCATCACGTACTGCGCCGAGTACGGGATCAGGCCCAGCGCGAAGGCCGAGAGCATCAGGCCGACGTTGGTGGCGTCGTTCAGGACGGTCTCGTTGCCGCCGACCGCGTAGATCGAACGGCCGATCACCGGTCCGAGTGACAGGAACAGGAACGCCGCCGGGACCACCGCCACCGCGGTGGTGCGCAGACCGTAGGAGATGTCGTCGCGGACGGCTCCGGCGTCGTCGTCGGCGGCCGCCCGGGAGAGCCGGGGGAGCACCGCGCTCATGATCGAGACGGTGATCACGGCCTGCGGCAGCTGCCAGATCAGCAGGGCGTTGGAGAACGCGGCCAGACCGACACCGCCGTGGCCGGCCGCCGAGGCGGCGTCGCCGGCCTTGGTGGACAGCTGGGTGATCACCAGGTAGCCGGCCTGGTTGGCGAGCACGAAGAAGAACGTCCACTTGGCCAGCCGGGCGGCCTTGCCCAGGCCGTGGCCGCGCCAGTCGAAGCGGGGCCGGAAGTGGAAGTCGGCCGCCCGCAGGTACGGGATCATCGCCAGCGACTGGACGACCAGGCCGATCAGGGTGCCGAGGCCGAGCAGCCGGACGCCCTCGGGCGAGATGGACTCCGGGGTGACGTGGGTGGTGCCGAAGCCGCCGTAGACCCAGACGTAGGCGGAGAAGGTGAAGATCACCACGATGTTGTTCAGGACCGGGGTCCACATCATCGCGCCGAACCGGCCGCGGGCGTTGAGGACCTGGCCCATCACCACGTGGATGCCCATGAAGAAGATGGTCGGCAGGCAGTAGCGGGCCATCGCGACCGTGGTCTCGGCGCGCTCCGGGTTCGCCATCATCGGGTCGGCGATCAGCCGGACCAGGACGGGCGCCCCGAGCACCGCGAGGAACACCACGCCGCCGAGCCCGACCATCACCAGCGTGAGCAGCCGACTGGCGTAGGCGGTGCCGCCGTCCTCGTCGTTCTTCATGCTGCGCACCAGCTGCGGTACGAAGACCGCGTTCAGCGCGCCGCCGCCGATCAGGATGTAGAGCAGGGTCGGCAGGGTGTTCGCCGCGTTGTACGAGTCACCCATCACGCTGACGCCGATGGCCGCGGTGATCACCATGGTCCGGACGAAGCCGGTGCCGCGGGAGACCAGCGTGCCGGCCGCCATGATCGCGCTGGAGTTCAGCAGGCTCGCGACCTTGCCGCCCCCGCCGGCCGCTGCGGGTTCCGGCTGTGCGGTGTGCTCCTCGGTGGCGAGGTCCGCCAGCGGCTCGACCGCCGGGGGCACCGCGACGGCGGCCACCTGCATGGTGGCCTCCTCCTCGGAGAGCGGCGGGTCGAACTCGATCGGCGGCACGAAGGGGCGCTGCCCGTCCGGACCGCCGTGCTGCTGCCGGTGTCCCGGGTAGCCGCCCGCCGGCGGGTACGGCGCGGGGCCGCCCGGCGGCACGGGCGCGCCGGGCGGTACGGGCGCGCCGGGCGGTACGGCTCCGGGCACGCCCTGCTGGGCGGCCTGCGCGGCCTGCGGGGCCTGCGGCGGGGCCGGGGCCTGCGCCTGGCGGTTGCCGAAGAGCGCCTCCACCCCGACGTACTCGGTGGTCTCGGTGTCCCAGGCGGAGTGCGCCGGGCCGGGCTCCCACTGCTGCTGCCCGGCACCGCCCCAGTGGCCGCCAGCCGGAGCCGGAGCCGGAGCCGGAGTCGCCTCCGGCTGCCACTCGGCCTGCGGCGGGGTGTCCCAGCCGGGCTGCACCGGCGGCACCGGCGGCGAGAACTGGTCCGCCGCCGGGTACGGGGTCGGCGGCACCGGCGTGGGGTAGCCGCCGCCCTGCGGCGGCAGCTGCGGCGGCACGTCGTACGCGGCGGCCTGCTGCTGCGCGGCCGGCCGACCGGCCCGCAGACCGTACGGGTCCTGGCCGTCCTGCTGGGACCCGTACGCGTCGGCCGCGTACGGGTCCTGGGCGTAGGTGTCGGCCACGTACCAGTCGCCGGACGGCGACTCGGCACCCGGCCGGCTCTCACCGCGGCCCGGCGGCCGCTCCTCGCTGCGCCCGGTCATGTCACCTCTTCGCTGTCGTGGGGGGAGGCCGGCCCGGCGTCACGGGGGGTCGGCGGTATCAAGGACCAACCTTCTCATCACTGGCGGCCCGATCCCGGCCATCCGGGCTGCTGGCGCGCGGTGTCTGCGCGGGACCCTCACCAGCGGCATCGTCCGCCGGCCCGTCCCCGTCGGACCCGCCGATCCCGCCGGACCCACCGGACCCGTCGGACCCGTCGGACCCGGTGTCCCCGCTCGCCTCGTCCGCCGTCGGCTCCTCGGCCGCGGCGCCGTCCGTCGCCGGGGCGTCCCCGACCGGCTGGTCGCCGTCCTGGTGCGGCTGACCGCCCCGCCGCTTGCGCTGGCGCATGAAGCGCACCGCGGCCAGCAGCAGCAGGAGGCCGGCGCCCGCGAAGACGTACAGCACTCCGTTGGTCACCGAGGTCACCTCGACCGTGAACGTCCGGGCCTCGCCGTACGCTCGCGGGTTGGGGCCGGTGGTCCACAGCTGGGCGGTCATCTGGACCGGCCCGTTGTTGTGGGCCTCGGCCTGGAACCGGAGGGTGGCGCTCTGCGAGGCCGGGAGGACCAGGTCCTCCGCCTTGCTCACCCGCAGCCTGTTCGGCTGGAGCGAGGTGAGGACCAGCTTCAGGTTGGTGACCGTCTGGGTCAGGTCGTTGCGGACGCTGACCTGCAGCAGGCCGGTGTCGCCGGCCAGCGTGACCGAGGTCTTCTCCGGCACCTGGACGGCCTTGGTCAGTTCCTTCAGGTACTGCGTGACGCCCGTGCGGTAGGCACCGCCGGCCGGGGCCTGGGTGCGCCACTCGGTGGACAGCGATCGGACCATGGCGGCGTTGAACGGCCCGCGCACCCGCTGCGGCAGGGTGAGCACCCGCATCAGCGTGTCCAGGTCGTACTGGATGCGGTTGGTGCTGTCCAGGTCGGTCGCCGTCAGCTCCGAGGCGCGGGCCTGGGTCGGGTAGTCGGTGGCCGCCGGGACGCCGGTGTTGGCCTTCTCGTCGGGCGACGACTGCGCCACCGCGTCCAGCTTGACCGGGGCGATCCACTTGCCGGACGCCTGCTGCAGGGCGTTCGCCAGCACCTTGGCGGTGGCGACGCTCAGCTCGCGCGGCGGCATGATCAGCAGACCGCGCTGGTTCTGCGGCTGCTCGTGGGTGATCGCGAAGGTCTCGGCGAGGAAGCGCTGGGTCGACTCGGTCTGGTCCTTCGCGGAGGTCAGGTCCCTCTGGAAGAGCCCGGAGACCGTCTCGTCGGCGACCACGGCGTTCTGCCCGTTGCCGATCGGGCGCGCCGCGGTCGGGGTGTAGTTCAGCGCGTCCGGCTCCGGCATGCTCGCCCCGTTGGCCAGCACCAGGCCGCTGCCCGCCTGCTGGGCGAGGGCGGCGATCTGCTGGTCGACGTAGCCCTGGTAGGGCCAGGCGACGTCGGAGCGGGTGTCCACGGAGAGCCGGCCCTCGACGGTCAGCCGACCGGCCGTGGCCGCCTTGTTCAGCGCCGTGGGCATGCCGGGCAGGTCGGCGCCGTTGTGCGCGATCGAGGCGATGTCCGGGTCGGCGTACGGCAGCGCCACCACCTGGGTGTCCGGCTTGGCGACGGCGCCCCGCAGCTTGTCCAGCCAGGCGGCGGCGGCCGCCGAGCCGTTGCGCGTGACGGTGTTGTCGTCCCTGGCCGGCTTGCCAGCGGACTCGGTGCCCGGGTTCTGCACCCGGTACGGCTTGGTCATCGCGAACGCGGCGTCCAGCAGGTCCGGGTCGACCACCCAGGTCAGCCCGGGCAGCTTGGCGCCGGTGTCGACCAGCTCGTACAGCCGGCCGCCCGGGGCGAACTCGGCGGCCAGGCTGTCGTCACGCAGCACCGGGACGGACTGCTCGTTGTCGGCGACGGTCTGTGCGGCCAGCACCGGCGCGTGCACCAGCGGCCACAGCGTGGTGACCTTCGTCGGCTGCGCCTCGGCGCCGCCCGGGTTGTACGGCAGGAAGCTCCGGGCGATGCCCAGGGCACGGTCGTGCCCGTTGTCGGCGGTCGAGCCCCAGGCGTCCACGGCGAGCTCGTACACGCCGCTCGACGACAGCCCGAGGTCGTTCACCGCGACGCTCAGGGTGTACGGCAGGGTCTGGCCCGGGTTGAGCTCCGGCAGGGCGTACTGCGGGCTGTCCAGCTCGACGCCGTCCCGCTCGATCGGCGTGGTGCGGCCGGCCACGTTGGCCAGGTCGCTGCGCCGGTCCAGCGGCCTGCCGGAGTACGGCTTGCGGACGGCCGCGTGGGCGCCCTTGAGCGCGGACCGGCCGGCGTTGGTCACGTGCCCGGTGATCGTCACGGTGCCGTTGGGCACGGCCACCTGCGGGGCCAGCGACTCGATGGTCAGGACCACCGGGTACTCGGCCGAGGCGGTGGAGTCGGCGGTCGGGTGGGTGTCCCCGCCGGCCGGGCGGGTGTTCCCGCCGGCCGGCAGCGCACCGGCCGGGGCGGCCGTGAAGAGGGTCAGGGCGGCCGCGCAGGCGGCGGCGAGGCGCAGGCCCGCCCGGCGGACCGGATGACGTCCCCCGGCGGGGCGTTCGGCCCGTCCAGGCTGTCGGTGCGCCCCCAGGCCCGAGTGCCGTGCCGGCTCACTCACTCGCTTCGCCCTCGCCGTTCTCGATCGCTGCTGATGCTGTTCGTCCCGTCCGGCGCGGTCCGCCCGACGGTGTTCGCTTGGAACTCTTGAAATTCTTGAAACGCTTGAACTGTTCGCCCGACGCCGTCGCCGCACCGCTTCCGCGGGAGTTCCGCGGGCCGTGGCGGCACGCGACACCGCATCCCCTGTCCGGTGCCCGAGACTCGTCCACCGGCATGGTAACGATGCAGCCTGCGGTGCAGTGTTGCGGGCTGTGGGGTGAGACGCCCAAAACGCGCGGGCGGTTGACCTTCCGGGGCACGTACCCTTGTGAGCCGTGTCCACTGCCAATGAGCCCACCACGCGCACCGACCGTCCGAGCACCGCCGTCCGGGCCGTACCAGGCCTGAGCGAGGCCCAGACCATGGGTCTGCAAGAGCTGCTGCGGGTGTCGCCGGTCGCCGACGAGATCGCCCGCCGCTTCCAGGCGGCCGGTCACCGGCTGGCGCTGGTCGGCGGCTCCGTCCGGGACGCGCTGCTCGGTCGGCTCGGCAACGACCTGGACTTCACCACCGACGCCCGCCCGCAGCAGGTGCTCAAGCTGGTCAAGGGCTGGGCGGACGCGGTCTGGGACGTCGGCATCGCCTTCGGCACGGTCGGCGCCCGCAAGGACACCGCCGAGGGCTCGTTCCTGATCGAGATCACCACCTACCGCTCCGAGGCCTACGACCGTACCTCCCGCAAGCCCGAGGTGACGTACGGCGAGACCATCGAGGAGGACCTGGTCCGCCGCGACTTCACGGTCAACGCGATGGCCGTCGACCTGCCCGGCCGCGGCTTCGTCGACCCGCACCGCGGCCTGGAGGACCTGGAGGCCCGGGTGCTGCGCACCCCCGCCACCCCCGAGGAGTCCTTCTCCGACGACCCGCTGCGGATGATGCGGGCCGCCCGCTTCGCCGCCCAGCTCGACTTCGACCCGGCGCCCGAGGTGGTCGCCGCGATGACCGCGATGGCCGAGCGGATCACCATCGTCTCGGCCGAGCGGGTCCAGGCCGAGCTGAACAAGCTGCTGCTGGCCAAGCACCCGGTGAAGGGCCTGCGGCTGCTGGTCGACACCGGCCTGGCGGGGTACGTGCTGCCCGAGCTGCCCGCCCTGCGGCTGGAGCGCGACGAGCACCACCGGCACAAGGACGTCTACGAGCACTCGCTGACCGTCCTGGAGCAGGCCATCGACCTGGAGCAGGACGGCCCGGACCTCGCCCTGCGGCTGGCCGCGCTGCTGCACGACATCGGCAAGCCGCGCACCCGCCGCTTCGAGTCGGACGGCCGGGTCTCCTTCCACCACCACGAGGTGGTCGGCGCCAAGATGACCCGCAAGCGGATGCGCGAGCTGAAGTACTCCAAGGAGCTCACCGAGGACGTCTCGCGCCTGGTCGAGCTGCACCTGCGCTTCCACGGCTACGGCGGCGGCGAGTGGACCGACTCCGCGGTGCGCCGCTACGTCACCGACGCCGGGCCGCTGCTGGAGCGCCTGCACAAGCTGACCCGCTCCGACTGCACCACCCGCAACAAGAAGAAGGCGGCCACCCTCGCGCGCACCTACGACGGCCTGGAGAAGCGGATCTCCGAGCTGAAGGCGCAGGAGGAGCTGGACGCCGTCCGCCCGGCCCTGGACGGCAACCAGATCATGGAGCTGCTCGCCCTCAAGCCCGGCCCGCAGGTCGGCAAGGCGTACAAGCACATGCTCGAACTCCGACTGGAGCACGGCCCGATGGAGCACGACGAGGCGGTCGCGGCGCTGCGCGCCTGGTGGGCCGAGCAGCAGGGCTGACACCGGCCGCGGCTTCCGGCACGACGCGAGGGGTGGTCCCGGCACCGGGCCGGGGCCACCCCTCGCGCGTGCGGCGGGCCGCCTGAACTGCCTGAACCGCCCGAACTACTTGAGCTTCTTGAGGCAGAGCACGTAGTTCAGGGACGGGAAGTTGGTGTAGGTGCGGGTGTACCAGCTGTCCGCCTTCGACTGCTTCTCGCAGACCTTCTCGTCGGACGTGGCGAGGTACTTGTAGATCACCTTGTACTGGGCCTTGGCGTCGGTGCAGGGCAGGACCGAGACCTTCGGGTGGGTGTCGGTGGTCTCGCCGGCCGGGCCGTTCTCGTTGTGCAGGCAGTCGCCCGCCTTGGCCTGGTCCACGCTGTCGGTGTCGTCGGTCGGGGTGGTGACCGGCGGCAGGGTGATGCTCGGCACCGCCGGCATCGTGAAGGTCGGCGAGGGGAAGGCCGGCGGCGGCGAGGGCGTGAAGGTGAAGGTCGAGGCCGACGGCGAGGGCGAGGGCGCCGCGATGATCGGGTCGGACGGGTCGTCGTGCTTCGCCGGGCCGAGCACGCCGGTGGCGGCCAGGACGAGGGTGACCGCCAGCGAGACCGGCACCAGCAGCATCGCGATGTGCGGGCGGCGGGTCAGCGGGACGCCCGGGTTCAGCTGCGGGCCGTGGCTGCCCGGGACGGGCGGCTGCAGCTGCTTGAACCGGTTGTGCGGGCCGAGGTTCATCAGCAGCGTGATCGGGGTCAGCAGCCACGACACCAGGCTCCACCAGCCCTGGACCAGCGTCCGGGCGGACATGTCGCGCACGGTGGCCGTGCCGCAGGTGTGGCAGAACGGGCCGGACATCCGCAGCATCCGGTAGGCCACGATCAGGCCCTGGTGGCCGCGGACGGTGGCGTTCACCGCCGGGTAGCCGCCGCAGAACCGGCAGGTCAGGCCGTCGGCCGGGCCCTGCGGCGGGTACCCGTAGCCGTAGCCGGCCGGGGGCTGCTGGTAGCCGTACGGCTGCTCCGGCGGCGGGGCGCTCGGGTAGCCGTAGCCGGGCTGGCCGGGCGGCGGGGGCGGCGCGCCGTAGCCACCGCCGGAGGAGTAGGGGTTGCCGTCGCCCGGGGGCGGACCGTACGGCATCTGGGGCGGAGGCGGAACGGACAAGTGGTCCCCCGGGGACGGAGTGGCGGAAGGGTTCAGGACTTCTTCACCGGCGGGACGCCGGTGGAGGCGGGTGTCATCGGGCCGAGGCAGAGCACGTACCGCTTCTTGTTCCAGCGGCGGCCGCTCTTGCCCGAGACGGCGCTCGTGGTCTGCGGCGTCTGCTTGCACCGGTTCACGTCGGTGGTGCCTTCGAACTTCGACAGTACGCGGTAATTCGCTTTGGAATCCGTGCACTTGACGATGTCGACATCACGGGAGCCGCTCACCCGCACACAGTCGCCGGGCTTGGCGCTGCTGACGCTCGGCCCGGCGACGAAGTACCCGACCGCCAGGGCTATGCCGCCGCCGACCAGGCCCACGGCCTTCAGCTTGGACTTGGTGCCGAGCTTCTTCGCGGGGGCGCTCGGCGCTGCGGTCGCGGGCTGCGGGTAGCCGTACGCCCCGGCGGGCGGCTGCTGTCCGTACGGCGCCTGCCCGTACGGAGACTGTCCGGGCGGCTGTTGGCCGTACGGCTGCTGTCCGTACGACGGCGGCGCTCCGTAGCCGGCCGGGGCGGGCCGCGCGGGCTGCCCGTAGCCGGGCGGAGGTCCGTACGGCGTGGCAGGAGGGGGGACGGGCGCACCGTACGGCTGCGCGACGGGCGGCCCCGGCTGTGGCGGCCCGTACGGGTTGGGCGGTGTGCTCATCAGTTCGTCCCCCGAGACAGAGTGCTGTCGCTCCGACAGGTCTGACACCTTAGCGACTCGCTCGGACGCCATCGGTCCCGAGCCCCGGGGGATCCGGTGGGGAGCAGGTCAGGGGAGCGGGCGGCGGCGGGCGGCGCGCAGGTAGACGGCCGCCGTGACGGCGTACACCGCGGCGACCCCGACGACCACCGTGCCGGAGCGGCCGGACAACGGCAGCACCAGTGCGGTGACCATGGCGGCGGCCACGAAGGCGACGTTGAACAGCACGTCGTAGATGGCGAAGACCCGGCCGCGGTACTCGTCCTCGACCGTCTCCTGCACGACGGTGTCGGCGCAGATCTTGGTGCCCTGGGTGACCACCCCGAGCAGCAGGGCGGCGATCAGGCACGGCACCAGGGTGAAGCTCAGGCCGAGTGCCGGGACGAAGACCACCGGGGCGACCAGGCAGGCCGTCATCCAGCCGGTCAGGCCGAGCTTCCGGGTGCACCAGGGGCTGACCACGGCGGCGACGAAGAACCCGGCGGCGGAGAGGCCGACCGCCTGGCCGAGGGTGACCAGGCCGGCCGCGCTGTCGGCCGGGTCGTTGAAGGTGTACCGGGCGAGCATCACCACGACCACGATCAGCACGCCGTAGCAGAAGCGGGCCGCGGTGACCGCGGCCAGCGCGTGTACGGCGGGCCGGCAGTCCCGCACCAGATGGCGCACCGCGGCGCCGAGCTCGACGGCGGCCCGGAGCAGCGCCTGGCCGAGCGCCGGGCGGTCGGCGTGCTGGTCCGGGCCGAGCAGGTCGCGGTCCATCCGACGGGCGGCCAACGCGGCCGACAGGTAGAGCAGCGAGGCGACCGTGACCAGCGCGGCGTCCGCCTTCGGACCGGGACTCATCACCTGGTGCAGCGCGAAGCCGATGCCCCCGCCCGAGGCGGCGGCGACCGTCCCGAGAGTGGGGGAGAGCGCGTTGGCAGTGACCAGCTGGTCCTGCTCCACCACCCGGGGCAGGGCGGCGGACAGGCCGGCCAGAATGAACCGGTTGAGCGCGGTGACCAGCAGGGCCGACGCGAAGAACAGCCAGGTCGGCGCCTCGGCCAGGAGCAGCGCTCCGGTGCCCAGGCCCAGTCCGAAGCGGGCGAGATTGCCGAAGTACAGCACCTGGCGGCGGCGCCAGCGGTCCAGCAGCACCCCGGCGAACGGGCCGATCACCGAGAAGGGCAGCAGCATCACGGCCAGCACCGAGGCGATGTCGGCGGGGGAGGACTGCTTCTCCGGGGAGAACACCACGTAGGCGGCGAGCGAGACCTGGAAGACGCCGTCCGAGAGTTGGGAGAGCACCCGGGCGGTCAGCAGCCGCCGGAAGTCGCGGCCCCGGAGGAGGTCGAGGAGCGTGGCGCGGTGCGCGGGCTGGTGGGTGCTGCCGTTCTCGGTGATCGCCACCCGCCCAGAGTGCCATGGAACCGGTGGCTGTTTCACGTGAAACATTGGCCGGGAAAAGGTGAAGGGCCCACGATCCGGTGATCGTGGGCCCTTCCGAGGAGCTATCGAGCGGTCAGCTGCTCGGTGCTCAGCGCTCGACCTCGCCGCGGATGAACTTCTCGACGTTCTCCTTGGCCTCGTCGTCGAAGTACTGGACCGGCGGGGACTTCATGAAGTACGAGGAGGCCGACAGGATCGGGCCACCGATGCCGCGGTCCTTGGCGATCTTCGCGGCGCGCACCGCGTCGATGATGACACCGGCGGAGTTCGGGGAGTCCCAGACCTCCAGCTTGTACTCCAGGTTCAGCGGGACGTCGCCGAACGCGCGACCCTCGAGGCGGACGTAGGCCCACTTGCGGTCGTCCAGCCACGCCACGTAGTCCGAGGGACCGATGTGGACGTTCTTGGCGCCCAGCTCGCGGTCGCGGATCTGCGAGGTGACGGCCTGGGTCTTGGAGATCTTCTTGGACTCCAGGCGCTCGCGCTCCAGCATGTTCTTGAAGTCCATGTTGCCGCCGACGTTCAGCTGCATGGTGCGCTCGAGGATGACACCGCGGTCCTCGAACAGCTTGGCCATCACGCGGTGCGTGATGGTGGCGCCGACCTGGGACTTGATGTCGTCACCGACGATCGGCACGCCGGCCTCGGTGAACTTGTCCGCCCACTCCTTGGTGCCCGCGATGAACACCGGCAGGGCGTTCACGAAGGCGACCTTGGCGTCGATGGCGCACTGGGCGTAGAACTTGGCGGCCTTCTCGGAGCCCACCGGCAGGTAGCAGACCAGGACGTCGACCTGCTGGTCCTTGAGGACCTGGACGACGTCGACCGGGGCCTCGTCGGACTCCTCGATGGTCTCCAGGTAGTACTTGCCCAGGCCGTCGAGGGTGTGACCGCGCTGGACGGTGACGCCGGTCGGCGGCACGTCGCAGATCTTGATGGTGTTGTTCTCGCTGTTGCCGATGGCGTCGGCCAGGTCGAAGCCGACCTTCTTGGCGTCGACGTCGAAGGCGGCGACGAACTCCACGTCACGGACGTGGTAGTCACCGAACTGGACGTGCATCAGCCCGGGGACCTTGCCGGCCGGGTCGGCGTCCTTGTAGTACTCGACACCCTGCACCAGCGACGCGGCGCAGTTGCCCACGCCCACGATGGCTACGCGAACCGAACCCATTTCCGGTTGCTCCCTGTGATCTCATGAGGACCGCCGGGACCGGCGGAACTCGTCCTGCTTCTTCGATGACTGCTTGTAGGGCGCGAGGCGCCCACTCCTGCCGCGCGGCACAGGGCTGGCGCGGTGTCAGCGCTCCTGGGCGGAGCGCCCCGGGCGGTCGTACGGTGGCCCGGACGGGTCCGAGGACCCGGTCTCCTGGCCACGGCCGTCCGAAGTCTTGTGGGGTACGGCGGTGGAGTCGCCGCCGGTGGCGGGACCGGTCCGGCCGGTGCGGTTGGACCGCTCGGTCTCGATCAGCTCGTTGAGCCAGCGGACCTCGCGCTCCACCGACTCCAGTCCGTGCCGCTGGAGTTCGACGGTGTAGTCGTCGAACCGCTCGCGGGCACGGGCGAGCGAGTTGCGCATCCGCTCCAGGCGCTCCTCCAGCCGGCTGCGGCGCCCCTCCAGGACGCGCATCCGGACGGCCCGGTCGGTCTGGCCGAAGAACGCGAAGTGGACGCCGAAGTGCTCGTCCTCCCAGGCGTCCGGGCCGGAGTCGGCGAGCAGCTCCTCGAAGCGCTGCTTCCCCTCGGCGGAGAGCCGGTAGACGATCTTGGATCGCTTGCCGTTGAGGGCGGTGGCCGGGACGTACTCGACGTCCGGGTTGTCCTCGACCAGGAAACCCTGGGCGACCAGGCTCTTCAGACAGGGGTAGAGCGTTCCGTAGGAGAGTGCCCGGAACGTGCCGAGCAGGATGTTGAGCCGCTTTCGCAGCTCGTAGCCGTGCATCGGAGCGTCATGGAGCAGGCCGAGAACGGCGAACTCCAGCACTCCTGAGCGCCTGCCCACTGCCGTGGTCCTCCTCCCTCTCGGCTCTCGTCCGGCCGCTGCATCCGGCGGTATTCCGCTTCGATGTATCGGCTCGATATATCGAGAACAGTAAACCCGACCCCCGGAACGGGCAAGGGGGGCACGCGTGAATGTGATCACAAGGCGACGCGCGGGTGAGCTTGGCAACGGGCGTGTAATGATCTGTCGCCGTTTTGTGGTTATTGGCGACTGATGCCCGATTAGTTGTATTTCCGTGCTGCGTACGCTGTCGCGTGTGCACGAGGACCACCTCCGGGAGTCAGGGCGGTTGGCGGGCATCGGACGTGAACCCTGCCTTCAGGCTGGAGACGCCTGGCGAGGAGTGGCTGGAAGATGAGCGAACGACGGCGAAGGACGCCCGACCCGGGCGGTGACGGGCAGCAGCCCCCGGGAGGCGGCGGCCGTCGGGGAGGGCCGACGCCCGACGAGCTGAGCTCGGACGGGATCAGTCGTCGGCGCCCGCAGGGTGTCCGGGAGACAGCTCGGCAACCCCGGATGACCCGTGCAGAGATGCGCAAGGCCGGACAGAAGAAGGGCAAGGGGGGAGGCGGGCGCGGTCCTGCCGCGGCCGCCGGGCCCGGCAAGAAGCGCTTCATCGACTACCCGAGGTTCGGCAAGACCGGGATCCGGCGCTGGCTGCCGTCCTGGAAGCAGTGGATGAGCGGCTTCCTGCTGGTCTTCGCCTGCTTCGTGGGTGTGGTGTTCTACCTGTACCAGACCACCCAGATCCCCGACATGAACAAGCTGGTGCAGGGCCAGAACACGATCTACTACTGGGCCGACAACACGGAGATGGCCCGCAAGGGCCAGACCAACCGTCAGATCGTCCCGCTCCAGGACATCAGTCCCCACCTGCAGGACGCCGTCATCGCCGCGGAGAACCAGGACTTCCGCACCGACCACGGCATCGACCCCAAGGGCATGCTCCGCGCCGTCTACAACATGGCGAAGGGGGGTGAGACCCAGGGCGCCTCGACCATCACCCAGCAGTACGTCAAGAACGCCTACCTGAGCCAGGAGCAGACCCTCAGCCGCAAGATGAAGGAGTTCTTCATCACGCTGAAGGTCGACCAGAAGCAGGGCAAGGACGAGATCCTCACGGGCTACCTGAACACCAGCTGGTTCGGCCGCGGCGCGAACGGTGCCCAGGCCGCCGCCCAGGCGTACTACGGGGTGAACGCCAAGGACCTCGACGCCTGCCAGAGCGCCATGCTGGCCGGCCTGCTGAAGGGTGCGGCGTACTACGACCCCACCAACCCGGCCAACAAGGAACGGGCCCAGGGCCGGTGGTCCTGGATCCTCGACAACATGGTGAAGACCAAGGCCCTCACCCCGGAGGAGCGGGCCAAGTGCACCACGTTCCCGAACCCGATCCCGCTGAAGCCCAGCTCCAACCTGAACGGTGAGATCAGCTACCTGGTCGACACCGCCAACAAGTACGTGATGAACACCGACAAGAACATCACGCAGCAGGTGCTCGACAAGGGCGGCCTGAAGATCTACACGACCTTCGAGAAGGACAAGGTCGACGCCCTGAAGAAGGCCGTGGACGACGTCAAGGCCGAGAACCTCGACCCGCAGAAGCGCCCGGACAACGACACCAACATCCAGTTCGGCTCCGCCAGCATCCGCCCCGGCGACGGTGCGATAGTCGCCCTGTACGGCGGCGACGGCGTGGAGAACGGGCACTTCGACAACAACGCCGACGCCACCGGCGTCCAGGTCGGTTCGACCTTCAAGCCGTTCGTGCTGGCCACCGCCATGCAGGTCGGCGTGCAGACCGCCAAGGGCGACGACGGCAAGCCGAAGCGGATAAACGCCGACAGCCGCTACATGGCCGACGACCTGTCCGAGATCCGCAAGCCGGACGGCTCGCTGGTGATCGGGGACGACGGCAAGCCGTACCACCAGAAGAACGAGGACTCCAGCAAGCACGGCTACGTCTCGCTGCGGCAGGCCATGCAGTTCTCGTACAACGTGCCCTTCGTCCAGCTCAACCAGGACGTCGGCGGCCAGAACGTGGCCGACATCGCGGTGCAGATGGGCATCCGGAAGGACAGCCTCGCCGACCCGAAGACGGCGACCTTCCCGCTCGGCACCTCCACCATCAGCCCGATCCGGATGGCCACCGCCTACGGCACCCTGGCGGCCAGTGGCAAGGAGGCCGAGCCGTACTCGGTCACCAAGGTCGAGTGGGACGGCGTGGCACGCACGGGCTTCGCCAAGAAGGAGCCCAAGGTCGCGCTGGAGCCCTCGGTCGCCGACAACGTCACCGACGTGCTGGTGAACGTGGCGGCGAAGGGCACCGGTACCAAGACCCTCGCCCTGGGCCGCCCGGTGGCGGGCAAGACCGGTACCACCGACGAGAACAAGTCGGCCTGGTGGGTCGGCTACACCCCGCAGCTGGTGACCAGCGTCGCGATGTGGCGCGAGGACCCGTCCGCGCACCAGCGGCAGTCGCTCAAGGGAACCGGTGGCAAGGAATCCATCCACGGTGGTGACATCCCGACCGACGTCTTCACCCGGTACATGAAGGTCGCGCTGGCCAACGAGAAGAAGATGGACTTCCCGAACCCGCAGCCGGTCGGCTCGGAGGTCGACTCCTCCGGTGCGCCGTCGACGGCCACGGCCGTGCCGACGCCGACCACGACCGACAGCCCGTCGGCCCCGGCACAGACGCAGCCGCCGACGCAGCCGGCCCAGCCGCAGCCGACGCAGACCCCGAGCTGCGTGCCGGGCGTGGACTGCCCCGGCGACCAGCCGAGCCCGACGAAGACCCACAAGCCCCCGGTCCCGACCAACACGTGTCTCCCGGTGATCGGCTGCCAGACGCAGCAGCCGACGCCCACGGACACCACGACACCGGGCGGCGGCGGCAAGCCGACCAAGCCGACGATGACGCCCACCGGCCCCGCGCCGGGCGGCCCGGGGCAGTAGCCCGCGGCGAGCACCCGGAACGGCGGTGGCGGTCCTCCTCGGAGGGCCGCCACCGCCGTTTTCGTCATGGTTCGCGGACCCGCCGGCCCGCGGACCTCCGCAGACCGTTGCGGGGTCCTCCTCGTCCCGACCGGGATGGTGCGGCAGGATGTCCGGCATGACGTCGAGCGATCGTGACGAAACCACCGGCCCGGTCGGGGCCGGCGGTCTCGCAGGGCCCACCCCGGATGCCGTCGCCGCGGCCGCGCCGCCGGCCAACACCGTGGTCGTCCCGGCCGACGAGGACCCGGTGGCGGCGGCCGGCAGCGAGGTGATCGGCGGGCCGCCCGGGCGCCGGGCGCTGCTCGGCGTCTCCTGGTGGATCCCGGCGCGCTTCCTGGCCCTCGCGGTGATCGTGGTCTCGGTGCTCGGCATGGTGCAGAAGCTGCCCTGCTACGACCAGGCCTGGTTCCAGCCGGGCTCCCCGCAGTACATCCACGCCTGCTACAGCGACATTCCGCACCTGTTCTCCGGGCGCGGCTTCGCGGCCGGGCTGCACCCGTACGTGGACCGCATCCCGGGCTCCACGGGGGACCTGCAGTACCTGGAGTACCCGGTGCTTACCGGCCTGTTCATGCAGGTCGCGGCCTGGCTGACGCCCGGCGGGGGCGACCAGCAGAGCCAGGAGCAGTGGTTCTGGGCGATCAACGCCGGACTGCTGATGGCCTGCGCGGTGGTCGCGGTCGTGGCGCTCACCCGCACCCACCGCCGCCGCCCCTGGGACGCGCTGCTGTTCGCGCTCGCGCCCACCCTGCTGCTCAACGGCACGATCAACTGGGACCTGCTCGCGGTCGCGCTGGCCGCCGTGGCGATGGCCTGGTGGGCCGGCTCCCGGCCGGGCTGGGCCGGCGTCTTCATCGGCCTGGCCACCGCCGCCAAGCTCTACCCGCTGCTGCTGATCGGCCCGCTGCTGGTGCTCTGCTGGCGGGCCGGCAAGTGGCGCGAGTTCCGGGTGATGCTCGGCGGCGCGGTGGGCTCCTGGCTGCTGGTCAACCTGCCGATCATGCTCGCCAACTGGCAGGGCTGGTCGACCTTCTACGTGTTCAGCAAGCACCGCGGCGAGGACTACGGCTCGTTCTGGCTGATCCTGATGCAGCTCCGCGGCGTCGGGCTGGCCGACCTCGACCTCTACATCGGCGTGCTGATGGTGCTGGGCTGCCTGGCCATAGCGTGGCTCGGCCTCTCGGCCCCGCGCCGCCCGCGCTTCGCGCAGCTGGCCTTCCTGGTCGTCGCGCTGTTCGTGCTGGTCAACAAGGTGTACTCGCCGCAGTACGCGCTCTGGCTGCTGCCGCTCGCGGTGCTGGCCCGGCCGCGCTGGCGGGACTTCCTGATCTGGCAGGCCTGCGAGGTGCTCTACACCCTGGGCATCTGGTCCCACCTGGGCTTCGTCACCGGGCCCAAGCAGCACGGGATCGGCGAGGCCTGGTACCACTTCGCGATCGGGCTGCACCTGATCGGCACGCTCTACCTGGTCGGCCTCGTGGTCCGCGACGTCCTGCACCCGGACCACGACCCGGTCCGCTGGGACGGCAGCGACGACCCCTCCGGCGGGGTGCTCGACCACGCCCCGGACGTGGTCGTGCTGGGCAACGCCCGGCGGCTGCGCGAGGAGGAGAGCTACGCCGCGTACGCGCCGGCCGGCCCCGAGCAGTGGCTGGGCGAGCCCGAACTGCTGGAGCCGGCCGAGAAGCCGTGACCCGTCGCGCGTGACGGTCTAGCGGTCCACCACGCGGTCGAAGTGCGTGGTGGTGTGGCGGACCTGGAGACCGAGCTCCTCGCCGATCGCGGGGGGCTTGGTCTCGCCGTCCAGGAACAGCAGCGAGACCTGCATGTGCGGCGGCTCGGCGAACCAGAGCTGCTTGCCGGCCCAGTGGAACGGCGACTTGGTCTTGTTGACCGTCGCCAGACCGGCCCGGGCGATGCCCTTGGCCCGCGAGGCCATGCTCGCCACGTACTTGGGCGCCTCCAGGCCGATGCCGTGCGCGGTGCCGCCGGCGACCACCAGGAGGTGGCCGTCGGCGGGTGCCGGGTGCTGGCGGTAGCCGTAGCGGTCGCCCTTCTTCACCGGGGTGACGTCCAGGACGGTGGCCCGGACCTCCAGCGCGGCGTGGTCACCCAGCCAGAGCCGGGTGCCGATCCGCGCCCGGAAGACGGTCTCCGGGTAGCGCTGGGCCAGCTGTTCCATGCCCGCCGCGCCGAGATGGCTGACGAACACGGTGTGCACCGGGATGCCGGCCGCACGGGCGGTGTCCACCCAGTAGGCGACCTCCTCGACCGGGCTGGAGCCGTCCGGCCGGTCCATCGGCAGGTGCAGCGCCAGGCCCTCGAAGGCGATGCCACCCAGCTCGGCGGCGACGGTGCGCAGGTCGTCGGCGCTCACGCCGTGGCGGCGCATGGTGGTCATGCACTCCAGCACCACCCGGGTGCCGTGCAGCGTCCGCAGCGCGTCCACGCTCGCCACCGTGCGGATCACCCGGGCGTGCGGCAGCGGGAGGACCTCCTCGCCGACCCGGTACGGGGTGAGCACCAGCAGCTCGCCGCCGTACCACTCGGCGGCGTCGGCCGCCTCGTACGCGGTACCGACGGCGAGCACACCGGTGCCCAGCAGCGTCGCCTCCTCGGCCAGCCGGTGGTTGCCCAGGCCGTATCCGTTTCCCTTGGCGACCGGCACCAGGCCGGGGAACTCGGCGAGGACGGAGCGCTGGTGGGTGCGCCAGCGTTCGGTGTCGAGGTAGAGCGACAGCGTCATCGGGTCAGCCTCCTCAGCGGCGGGACATGTAGAGGTCGAGGGCCTTGTGCAGCAGCTTGTTGAGCGGGAAGTCCCACTCGCCGAGGTACTCGGCCGCCTGGCCGCCGGTGCCGACCTTGAACTGGATCAGGCCGAACAGGTGGTCGTTCTCGTCCAGGGTGTCACTGATGCCGCGCAGGTCGTACACCCCGCCGCCGAGGGCGTAGGAGTCGCGCATCATCCGCCACTGGATGGCGTTGGACGGCTTGACCTCGCGCTTGTGGTTGGCCGAGGCGCCGTAGGAGTACCAGACGTGCTCGCCGACCACGAGCATCGTGGTCGCGGCCAGCGGCTCGCCCTCGTGGTAGGCGATGTAGAGGCGCATGCGGTTCGGGTCCTCGGCGGTGAGGGCCTTCCACATCCGCTGGAAGTAGGACAGCGGGCGCGGGGTGAACCTGTCGCGCTCGGCGGTGACCAGGTAGAGCTGGTGGAAGATCGGCAGCTCGTCGTAGCCGCCCTGGAACACCTCGACGCCGCTCTTCTCGGCCTTCTTGATGTTGCGGCGCCACAGCTGGTTGAAGTTCTTGTGGATGTCGTCCAGCGAGCGGTTGGCCAGCGGCACCTGGAAGACGTAGCGGGGCTGGACGTCGCCGAAGCCGGCGCCGCCGTCCTCGCCCTGCAGCCAGCCGGCCTTGCGCAGCCGGTCGGCCACCTCGAAGGCGCGCGGCTCGTACCAGTCGGCCTCGACGTCGCGCAGGCGCTTGGCCTGCTTGGCGGCGATGGCCTCCTTGATGGTGGGGGCGTCCCAGCGGCGGATGACCACCGGCGGGCCCATCTTGACCGAGAACGCGCCCTGCGACTTCAGGTGCGCCAGCATCGGCTGCAGCCAGCGGTCGAGGTCGCGGTCGAACCAGTCGATGACCGGGCCCTCGGGCAGGTAGGCGAGGTAGCGCTTGAGCTTCGGCAGCTGGCGGTAGAGGACCAGACCGGCGCCGACGAGCTGGTTGGCGTCGTCGAACCAGCCGATCGACTCGGACCGCCACTCGGCCTTCACGTCACCCCACGACGGCACCTGCATGTGGCTGGCCGAGGCGCGGCTCCTGATGAAGGCGAGGTGCTCCTCGCGGGTGATCGTCCTCAGGCGCAGGCTCATTGCTCGGTGCTCCTCGTCGGTCGGGCTGCATTGGGCCCCGGGTTCTCGGGCTGACCTTATCGTCCGGGGCCCGGGCGCCCGTCGCGGCGGGCACGACGGCGCCCCCGTCGCGTACCTGTCTTCTTCCAGATACGCGGCGGGGGCGTCAGGGGTTCCGGCGGAGCCGTTCCGGAGGCGCGGGATCAGCCCCAGAGACCGCCGCGGGCGATGCCGAGGTAGAAGCCGACCCCGGAGGCACCCAGCGAGACCATCAGGACGAAGCGCTCGGCCGTGGTGACCGAGACGAACACGCCCCAGAAGCCCGTGACGAGGCCGGCCAGGCCGGTCCACGAGGTCAGCAGGTGCAGGTTGTAGAAGAACGAGGTGATGAAGGCGATCACGCCGAACACGGCGGTGAGCGCGACCAGGGTGTTCTCGCGGGGGTGCGGGTGGCCGTCGGTGTTCAGCGTGAGCGCGGGCATGCGGTGGACGGACTGGGCCATGAGTGCCACCTCCTGGCGTGGAGACGAACGGGCAGGAATCCCGTTCCGTCCAGATTGCGGCGGTTGGGTCGGTCTCACAACCCCTATGCGTTTTGTTCGGCCGTCCGGGTGCGGGTAGGCTGTGCCGTCTGCACTGGTGTAGTTGTGCCCCCTTGCGCCCTCTTTCGGGCGACACCCCTCCGGGGTGGGCGGGGTCGACTGTCCGACCCGCCCGCTACGGTGGGCCGGAGTCGTCACCACACCGGTGCCGACGCTACGCACAACCCTCCTGCCACGGAGAGACCGTGGCCGCTGAGTCCAAAGGAGGTGGGTTACCCATGCGTCACTACGAGGTGATGGTCATCCTCGACCCGTCGGTCGAGGAGCGCGCTGTCTCCCCCCTGATCGAGAACTTCCTCACGGTCGTCCGCAACGCGGGCGGCAAGGTGGAGAAGGTCGACACCTGGGGTCGTCGCCGTCTGGCTTACGAGATCAACAAGCAGTCCGAGGGCATCTACTCGGTCATCGACCTCAAGGCCACGCCTGAGGTCGTCAAGGAGCTCGACCGCCAGATGGGCCTGAGCGAGTCGGTTCTGCGGACCAAGGTCCTGCGCCCGGACACCCACTGAGCCACCTCTGAGGCCTTCGGGTCTCGGGTAGCTCGCGTCCGCTGTTTCACGTGAAACAGCGGTGAACGGACATCTTCCCGAGAGGTCATCACCACCATGGCAGGCGAGACCGTCATCACCCTCGTCGGCAATCTCGTCGACGACCCCGAGCTGCGCTTCACCCCGTCGGGTGCGGCGGTCGCGAAGTTCCGCATCGCGTCCACCCCCCGCACCTTCGACCGTCAGACGAACGAGTGGAAGGACGGCGAGAGCCTCTTCCTCACGTGCAACGTCTGGCGGCAGCCGGCGGAGAACGTGGCCGAGTCGCTGCAGCGCGGCATGCGCGTCATCGTGCAGGGCCGACTGCGCCAGCGGTCTTACGAGACCAAGGAAGGCGAGAAGCGGACGGTCTTCGAGGTCGAGGTCGACGAGGTCGGCCCGAGCCTGCGCTCGGCGACCGCCAAGGTCACCCGGGCCAACCGGTCCGGCGCCCCCGGTGGCGGCTTCGGCGGCCAGCAGGGCGGCGGCCAGGGCGGTGGCAACTGGGGCGGCGGTGGCGGCCAGCAGGGCGGCAACTGGGGTGGAAACTCCGGCGGCCAGTCCGGCCCCTCCGAAGACCCCTGGGCTTCCAGCGCCCCGTCCGGTGGCAACCAGGGCGGCGGCTGGGGTGCCCCGTCCGGTGGTGGTGGCGGCGGCTACTCGGAAGAGCCCCCGTTCTAAGAGCTGACAGATTTCGTGCGGCCCGGCCGTCGGCGTCCCCGGACGCCCGCCGGGCCGTGAACCCCAAATGGAGCACACAATGGCGAAGCCGCCTGCTCGCAAGCCGAAGAAGAAGGTTTGCGTCTTCTGCAAGGACAAGGTCAACTACGTTGACTACAAGGACACGAACCTGCTGCGGAAGTACATCTCCGACCGCGGCAAGATCCGTGCCCGCCGGGTCACCGGCAACTGCACCCAGCACCAGCGTGACGTCGCCACGGCCGTGAAGAACAGCCGTGAGATGGCGCTGCTGCCCTACACCAGCACCGCGCGCTAAGAGAGGGTGACCAAGTAATGAAGATCATCCTCACGCACGAGGTGCCGGGTCTCGGCTCCGCCGGCGAGGTCGTCGAGGTCAAGGACGGCTACGGCCGCAACTACCTGGTCCCGCGTGGCTACGCCATCCGCTGGACCAAGGGTGGCCAGAAGGACGTCGACGCCATCCGTCGCGCCCGCAAGATCCACGAGATCCAGACCCTCGAGGCCGCCAACGAGGTCAAGGGCAAGCTGGAGGGCGTCCAGGTCAAGCTGGCCGTCCGCTCGGGTGACGCCGGCCGTCTGTTCGGCTCGGTGACCCAGGCCGACGTCGTCGAGGCCATCAAGGCCGCCGGCGGCCCGGCCGTGGACAAGCGCGCCGTCTCGATCGCCTCGCCGATCAAGACCGTGGGCACCCACAAGATCTCGGTCAAGCTGCACTCCGACGTCCAGGCCAACCTGGACATCGCGGTCGTCGCTGCCTGAGTCCCGTAGCAGTGGCCCGAGGGCCGGACTCCTCCGGGAGTCCGGCCCTCGGTCGTTCCCGGGCCGGTACGGGGGCCGGTGCGGATGCGGGGCGCGGGGGCGCTACCCGCGGACGGCGCCGGTGACCAGCCACTCGCCGCCGCGGGCACGCCAGACCAGGAAGCCCGCGCGGACCAGCATGAACAGGTTCATCGCCCACCAGAGCCCGGCCAGCCCGGCGCCGGTGGCGGGGACGGCGAAGGCCGCCGGGACGAACACCGCCAGGGTCGCGAGCGCCGCCCGGGCCAGGTACGGACCGTCCCCGGCGCCCATCAGCACCCCGTCCAGCACGAAGACCAGTCCGGAGACCGGCTGGCTGAGCGCGAGCAGCAGCAGGGCGGTGTCCAACTGCGCCTGCACGGCCGGGTCGGGCGTGAACAGCGGGACGTAGAGCGGGCGGGCGGCCACCACCAGCAGGCCGAGCACCACCCCGGAGCCGATGCCCCACTCGACCATCCGCCGGGTCGCGGCCTTGGCACCCGGGACGTCCGAGGCGCCGAGGTAGCGGCCGATGATGGCCTGGCCGGCGATCGCGATGGCGTCGAGCGCGAACGCCAGGAAGCTGAACAGCGTCATGGTGATCTGGTGCGCGGCCACCTGCTCGTCGCCCAGCCGGGCGGCCACCGCGGTCGCGATCATCAGTACCGCGCGCAGGCTGATCGTCCGGATCAGCAGCGGGCCGCCGGCCTTGGCGCAGGCCCGGATGCCCGCCGCGTCCGGCCGCAGCGAGGCCCGCTCGCGTCGCGCGCCGCGGACCACCACGACCAGGTAGACGGCGGCCATCCCGGTCTGCGCGAGCACGGTGCCCCAGGCCGAGCCGGCCACCCCCAGCCCGGCGCCGTACACCAGACCGGCGTTGAGGCCGATGTTGGCGGTGAAGCCCGCGACGGCCACCAGCAGCGGCGTACGGGTGTCCTGGAGGCCGCGCAGCACACCGGTGGCCGCCAGCACCATGAGCATCGCCGGGATGCCCAGGGAGCTGATCCGCAGGTACGTCACCGCGTAGGGCGCCGCGGTCGGCGAGGCACCCAGGACGTCGGCCACCCAGGGGGCGACCAGCAGGGTCGACAGGACCACCGGGACGGCCAGCCCCAGGGCGAGCCAGATGCCGTCGATGCCCTGCTGCACGGCGCCGCGGCGGTCTCCCGCGCCGATCCGGCGGGCGACCGCCGCGGTGGTGGCGTAGGCGAGGAAGACGAACACGCCGGTCGCGGTGGTGAGCGCGGCGGAGGCGACGCCGACCCCGGCCAGCCGGGCCGTGCCGAGGTGGCCGACGATCGCCGAGTCGGCCATCAGGAAGAGCGGCTCGGCGACCAGTGCGCCGAAGGCCGGGACGGCCAGGGCGAGGATCTCCCGGTCGTGGCGGCGTCTGGAGGGCGTGGCGGTCATGGCGTCCAGGCTACTCATCCACAGGTAATGACTGCCAGGGGCATTCAGTCGTTACTCGAAATCTTGAGCGAGGCGGTGCGCACGCTCTGTGCCCACAGCCATTCGGAGGTGTGTGAAGAATTTCTCATGCACAGGCCCGGGAAGAGGTAATCCCAGGTCAGCAAGTTGACGGTGGATCGATCGTCCGGTTATCCACAGGGACGTCCACAGGGGTGTCCACAGCTTTGCGGCAGTTCTCCACAGGTAGGGGGCGTTCATCCACACCCCCTGTGGATAACCGCCTTGGCGCAAGGGCGTCCGGCGCTTTAGCGTGGGCCATCCGCCCGACACTCGCACCGCCCCGGCGTCCGATTTGTCGGAGCCGTGGCGTACAAAGAGGAGCGGATCCGCTCCACCCAGCCACCGGCAAGCCCGCTCCAACTCGCACCACTCGCTGATCGGGGAACACGCGTGACCGGCCCCCAGTACGACGACCACGACGCCCCGCCGCCGGAGGAGGACTGGCAGACCGCCGAGGACCCCTTCCCGGCCGGTGCCTTCGACGACGCGCCCTTCCCGGACGGCCCCGGCGACCGGCTCCCGGTCTCCCGCGGCCGCGGCGGCCAGGGCGGTCAGGGCGGTGGCCGCGACGGCTTCCAGAAGGACGGTTTCCAGAAGGGCGGCTTCCAGGGCGGCAAGGGCGGCCGGAACGGCTCCTCGCGCGAGGGCGGCCAGCGGGACGGCGGCTGGCAGCGCCGGGGCGAGGGCGACGGCGAGGGCGGGGTGGACGGCTTCGAGCGCGTCCCCCCGCAGGACCTCGCCGCCGAGCAGTCCGTCCTCGGCGGCATGCTGCTCTCCAAGGACGCCATCGCCGACGTGGTTGAGGTGCTCAAGCCCGCCGACTACTACCGGCCCGCGCACGAGATGGTCCACGGCGCGATCCTCGACCTCTACGCCCGTGGCGAGCCGGCCGACCCGATCACCGTGGCCGGCGAGCTGACCAAGCGGGGCGAGCTGCAGCGGGTCGGCGGCGCCTCCTACCTGCACACGCTGGTCAACTCCGTCCCGACGGCGGCCAACGCCGAGTACTACGCGCAGATCGTCCACGAGCGCGCCGTGCTGCGTCGCCTGGTCGAGGCGGGCACCCGGATCGCCGGCATGGGCTACGCGGCCGAGGGCGACGTGGACGAGATCGTCAACGCCGCCCAGGCGGAGATCTACGCCGTCACCGAGCAACGCACCAACGAGGACTACGCGCCGCTCGCCGACATCATGGAGGGCGCCCTCGACGAGATCGAGGCGATCGGCTCCCGGCAGGGCCAGATGTCCGGCGTGCCGACCGGCTTCGCCGACTTCGACCAGCTCACGAACGGCCTGCACCCCGGCCAGATGATCGTCATCGCGGCCCGCCCCGCCATGGGTAAGTCCACCCTGGCGCTGGACTTCGCGCGCGCCTGCTCGATCCAGCACAAGCTGCCGAGCGTGATCTTCTCGCTCGAAATGGGGCGCAACGAGATCGCCATGCGTCTGCTGTCCGCCGAGGCCCGGGTCGCGCTGCACCACATGCGCTCCGGGAACATGACGGACGACGACTGGACCCGGGTCGCCCGCCGGATGCCCGACGTGAGCGAGGCGCCGCTGTTCATCGACGACTCGCCGAACCTGTCGATGATGGAGATCCGCGCCAAGTGCCGTCGGCTCAAGCAGCGCAACGACATCAAACTGGTCGTCATCGACTACCTCCAGCTGATGCAGTCCGGCGGCTCCCGCCGGGCCGAGAACCGCCAGCAGGAGGTCTCGGACATGTCCCGTAACCTCAAGCTGCTGGCGAAGGAGCTGGAGGTCCCGGTCATCGCGCTCTCCCAGCTGAACCGTGGCCCCGAGCAGCGCACCGACAAGCGGCCGATGGTCTCGGACCTGCGTGAGTCGGGCTCGATCGAGCAGGACGCGGACATGGTCATCCTGCTGCACCGCGAGGACGCCTACGAGAAGGAGTCCCCGCGTGCGGGCGAGGCCGACCTGATCGTCGCCAAGCACCGTAACGGTCCGACCGCGACCATCACGGTGGCCTTCCAGGGTCACTACTCGCGCTTCGTCGACATGACCCGGGACTGACCCGGGACCGACCACGGACTGATCGGGGGCTGCCCCCGGCCGGGGGCGAGATCTCCCGGATGGGCTAACCTCCGGCAGATGACGATCAGGGGGGCACTGGCTCGGCGGGGGGTCCGGAAGGTCGGGCGGCGCGAACGCGCCGCCGCACCGGGGAGTCGGCTCGGGTGGCTGGACGCGCTGCGCGGGATCGCCGCGCTGGCCGTGACGGCCCATCACTTCGATGTCCTGAAGCTGGTCCCGCACGGCGCCACCGTCTCGGCCCACTTCGACCTCGGCTTCTACGGGGTCATGGCGTTCTTCATCGTCAGCGGGTACATCATCCCGGCCTCGTTGGAGCGACGCGGTGACGTCCGGGCCTTCTGGATCGGTCGGATCTTCCGGATCTATCCGGCGCTGATCGTCACCATGCTCTTCGCCGAGCTGGTCCTGCCGCACGCGTACCAGGTCCTCACCTTCGACGGTTACCACCACGACCTGCTCTGGCTGGCGGGCAACGGCCTGATGCTGTCGGACGTGCTGGGCGTG